>CAJVXR010000001.1 GCA_913009535.1 uncultured Flavobacteriales bacterium
CTGCTGTTTCAGTTCTTAGTCTAGTGTTTCCTAAACTAACTGAAATAAATCCATTCTCTTCAGCAAGTCCAATCTCCTTTTGACTAAAACCACCTTCAGGACCTATTAAAACAGTTATAGTATTTAAATTTAATTCACAATCTCCTAAAAAAAGCTTTTCATCCTCTTTACAATGAGCAATAAATTTATTTTCAGATTTACAATTTCTAATAAATCTTTCAAAAGAGACCAGTTCTTGTATAATCGGCTTGTGTAATTGAAGAGATTGCTTCATGGCACTAATGGTAATTTTTTCAAGTCTATCTATCTTAATTTTTTTTCGCTCACTTTTTTCACACAAAACAGTGCTAATGGTGTTAATACCAATCTCAGTTGACTTTTCAACAAACCATTCTATTCGATCATTCATTTTAGTAGGTGCAACAGCTATATTGATATGAAACTTACTTTTAAGCTCTTGTTTAGTGTTAATAATCTTAAGTTCAGTACTGTTTTTATTTATTATATCAATTACTGTTGTAAATAAGATTCCTTTACCATTGGTTATATAAATAGTATCTCCAATCTTTTTTCTTAAAACTTTCACTATGTGTGTAGATTCCTCTCTATCAATAATTAATCTAGAGTCATCTTTTGATAGGTCCTTGTTGTAGAATAATCTCATAATTAAATTTTTAATCTAGGATTTGCAGATGTTTCTAAATTTGAAAATAACTTACTTTCAAATTTAAGTTGACCTGTAATAGCAATCATTGCAGCATTGTCAGTGGTGTAGGAGAGTTTTGGAATATGCACCTTCCATCCGTATTTTTTACTATTGTGATTTAACTCACTTCTAATTTTTGAATTAGCTGAAACACCTCCGCAAATAACAATGGTTTTAATACCAGTTTGTTTAGATGCCATAGCAAGCTTATCCATCAAGATTTCAACAATCACCTTTTGTAATGAAGCGCATATGCTGTTTAAGTTGTTTTTAATGAAACTCTCATCTAGTCTAGTTTCTTTATTGATAAAATTCAGAAAATTTGTTTTTAAACCTGAGAAGCTAAAATTAAGCCCATTAACTTTTGGCTTTGTAAAACTATATTTGTTTGGGTCACCAGTTTTAGAAAGTTTGTCAATTTGGGGTCCAGCAGGATATTTCAGTCCAATTACTTTACCAGATTTATCAAAAGCCTCTCCTGCAGCATCATCTAATGTTTTCCCTAATTCATGCATGTCAAAGTAACTATTCACTTTAACTATTTGGGTATGTCCACCAGAAATAGTTAGAGCTAGAAACGGAAAACTGGGATTACTATTTTCTGGATCTTCAATAAAATGTGCTAATATATGTGCCCTCATATGGTTAACAGAAATTAATGGTACGTTTAGAGCTAGAGACATTGATTTTGCAAAGGACGTACCGACCATTAATGATCCAATTAAACCAGGTCCATTAGTAAATGCAATTGCAGATAGATCAGATGTGTTTATTTTTGCTTTCTCCAGTGCTTTTTTTACAACAGGAAGTATTAATTTTTGATGCTCTCTAGAAGCCAGCTCTGGAACTACACCACCATATAATTCATGTATAGATTGACTAGCTACAATATCACTTAATATAACTGAATTAGAAATTACAGCAGCAGCAGTATCATCACAGGAGGATTCAATGCCTAGTATATAAGTTTTTTTTGTTTTCATTTTAAATAATAAAATTAAATTTTTTATTAAAACTTTACAGTTATTATTATAGTTTTGATATTAATTAAACAAATTTAATCTTATTATCAAGAAATCTAATATATTTTCTTTTAAAAGTATCCTATTCTATTTGTTATTAATAACAATTGCTGTTTTTCTACTCAACAGAGAAAAGATTGAAAAAAGACTTTTAAAAAATATTTCTTTTAAAATCACAAATTTGCTTCAAACTACAGTTCAGATTTCCGATGTTGATTTTAAGTACAATGGAGATTTAATGATTAATAACTTTATTATTTTTGATCATAAAAATGATACTCTTATTTATGCAGATAAGATAACTACATCAATATTAACACCAACAAACATATTAACTTCAAATACTAAATTGAGTTCATTAGACTTGTCTAATGGAGTAATTAAAATAATTAAACATCCTGGAGATTCTTTAACAAATTTTGAAGTTTTTATAACTAAAGTTAAACAAGACAATAACACAGAAATTAAAGATTTTAGTTTAGAATTAAAGAATTTAATTTTAAATGATTTTAGGATTGACTTACTAAATAAATCTACTTTATCTAATCAACTAAATGGTTTTAATCTTACTGTTTATGATTTAAAATATTTAAAATCACAAACAAGTTTATCTATTGAAAATGTTAGCTACACAGATTTATATGGTTTAAGACTAGATGATTTTTATTCTAAAATTACTTATAATCAATCTGGATTTAATATGTCTGATTTTATAATTAGTTCTACTAATTCGAAATTAAAAGGAAGTTTAAGTATTTCAGATATAAATAAAAAGGGTTATGCAGATTCTAATATTAAGCTCAACATATTAGATTCTAAAATTTCAACAAATGAAATCAACCTTTATTATAATTCTTTAATAAGTGATGAATCAATTGAGTTTACTACTTTTTTGAATGGTTCATTTAATAATACTCTTAATGGTAGATTAGATTTTCAGTACGGAAAGAACACAAAAGCCAAAATTAATTTCTCAATAAAAGATATATTTGGTGAAATTAAAGTTAATACTGTTTTAGAAGACTTTTATACTAATTATAATGATTTAAAAACTTTGCCAGTTTTAAAAAATTATCAAATTCCTGATTTTTTAATTTCAACAGAGTTTATTTCTATTAACGGAATATGTGATTATAAAAATGGATTGATAAGCAATAAGTACGTTGTTGATACAGACTTTGGAGAATTAATACTGGATATTAATTTAATTGATTTTCGTATAAAAACAAAAGAATCAAAATTTTATGGAACTGTTAAATTTAATGAGTTTTTATTTAGAGATTTAAACCTATTTAGTTCTACAATTAGAACTTCTGCTAGCTTTATACTGGATGGTTCAATATATCCTGGACAGCCTCTTAATACGTCTGTTAGCGGGACTGTTAGTGATTTAAGTATTGGGAGTTCAGTCTTTAATAATATTCTAATTAACGGAAGAACAAATAACGACAGATTCACTGGAAAGATATCTTCAGATAACAAAAAGTTAAATTTTGATTTTAATGGGTTTATTGATTATTCAAAAGAACTTAAAAGTGCAAATTTTAATATTGATTTAGATAATTTACAAATTGATATTGATGAAAGTTTTAACACAGGCTTAAATATAAACTTAAAAGGTACAAGTATTAAAGATCTAACAGGGAGTATTCTTTTTTCTAATTCTAATTATACAAATAATAAAAAGACCTATTCTTTTAAGGAACTTAAAGTGTTAAGTTTTTTTGAGAATAATAAAAGAGTAACAAGGTTTAATTCTCCTTCAGTTATAAATGGATTTGTAAACGGAGATTTAGATATTAAAAAGTTAAAGTTTGACTTAGAAGAATCCATCAAATACAATATATATGAAAAGGGTTTTTCGAATCTCACTACCTCTAAAGTTAGTACAACTTTTGAGTTTAATATATATAGTGACTTAGTAAGTGTTTTTTTTCCTTATTTAAGTTTTGATAATAATACAATAATTAAAGGTTCAATTGATGATAATCCAAGTAACTTTAAACTAGATATTACTTCACCAAGAATACAGTTCAATAATTATGTAGCAAATAGCTTATCGCTGTCTTTAGATAATTCTAAAAGTATAAATAATTTTATGCTACAAACGGAGAATGTTTCTTTTAATAATGATGATAGTCTCTACAACATTAGTTTAAATAAATCAACTGTTAATGATTCTTCAATAGTAGAGTTAGATATTAATTTTTTTAATAAGACTAATAATTCTATTCATACTGAAATTAATTACTCTTTAAATAACGATAATCTCAATTTTGATTTAAATAATTCTAAAATAATATACAATGAGAAAGATTGGAATCTTACAATGGATAGTGTAAGCTACTATGATCTTAATAATCAAACTTTAAATATTAGTAATTTAAAAATACTCAACAATAAAAATAAAATTATTGTTAATGCAAATTATGAAAAAAATTATTTTAGTCATCTGAATTTTTATTTTGAAAACTTTGCTCTTGACAATTTTATAATAAAAAACAAGGAGCTTAATTTATCTGGTATTTTAAATGGTAAATTTATTTATGATATTAATTCCTCTGATGAATCTAAATTAAAAGTAGATAATCTATCCTTAAATGAATATGAGTTTGGCTTGTTGCATACTGTAATTAATTACGATAATAAATTGAGTACTTACAATTTTGAAGCTCATTTAAGTAAAGATTCCTTAGAAACTCTCTCTAGTAAGGGTGATTTAGTTCTTAGTGATTCTATTAATAAAGCTGATTTAGTAATTAATCTTAATAGGTTACCAATTAATGCTTTAAATATAATAGGCAAAAACAATATTGATAATATCAGAGGTAATGCAACAGGATATTTGAAAATTAATAATCTTTTCGATAATCCTGATTTTTCAGGAAATTTATTGTTAACCAATTCTGGTTTAAGTATTCCTTATACAAAGGTTGATTACTTATTTGCAGCTAACAGTTCTGTTGTCTTAGAAGATAACAAGTTTGTCTTTAATAATATAGATTTTGAAGACTCTGAATTTATGAGTAAGGGTAAATTAAATGGTATTATTTCACATAACAGCTTTTCTAATTGGTTATTAGATTTAGAAATTGAAACGCAAAGGTTATTAATATTAGATACTAAAGATATTAATAATCCTGTTTACTATGGAACTGCTTTTGTTTCAGGAGATATTAAAATTAATGGACCAGGAGATAGACTATTGTTTGATGCTGACATTTCTAGTGAGAAAGGAACTGTTTTTAATATTCCATTAAATGAATCTAAAAATTTTACAGAAAACATTTCTTATATAAAATTTGCTGATAATAGGGCTAACACCTTTGATGAAAAAAAGTACAAATTAGAAAATATTAAAGGGGTTGAATTGAATTTTAATTTAAATCTTAATAAAAATGCAGAAATAGAAATTTTAATTGATCGATCCTCTGGTAGTACCATAAATGGTTTTGGAAATGGTAACTTGATTATGGAAATAAACAATAAAGGAAAGTTTAATATGTTTGGTGATTTTATTGTCGATAATGGCAAGTATAACTTTGTATATGCAGGCATCTTGAAAAAAGAATTTGATCTAAACAAGGGAGGTAGCTTAATATGGGCAGGAGACCCCTTAAAAGCATTAATTAATTTACAAACATCATATACGAAAATTGAGGCTAACCCATCTATTTTATTAGATAACCCTATCAATTTGAGTATTCCTGTCAGTGTTAATGTTAACTTAACTGGTGAGTTATTAAATCCAAACCCAGAATTTAAATTAGAGTTTCCAAATGTTGACTCTTCAATAAATAATGAACTCCAGTATAGACTAAATGATAAGGAAAGTAATCAATTTCAAGCCTTATCCTTACTTGCGACAGGCTCATTTCAAAATGACATAAACTTTAATCAAGAAGCCTTGTTTGGAAATTTGGCAGAGAGTGCTGCCTCAATAATTAATAATATTTTATTTGATAAAAATGATAAATTAAAGTTTGGCTTAGATTATCAAATAGGGGAAAGTACACCAGACTATAAATCGGATGATAAATTTGGAGTAACCTTGACAACTAGACTGAGCGAGAATATATTAATCAATGGTAAGTTGGGAGTGCCAATTGGTGGGGTTACTGAATCTGTTATTGCGGGTGATTTTGAGATCGAACTTAAGTTAAATTCAGATCGAACTCTAACAGTGAAAATATTTAACCGTGAAAATACCATTAGAAACTTTGGTGAACAAATAGGATATACTCAAGGAATTGGAGTTTCCTATAGAGTAGAGTTTAATAATTTTAAAAATTTGATAAAAAAAATATTCAAATAATTTCAGCGCAAACGTTGTAAATAAGTTTTATTTATAATATGCCTCATTTATTATACTATTTGATATCTTTATTTCTTTATTTTTATCAATTGTTTATGTAATTTTACAAATTATTTGTTTTTATGAAAAAAATAGCTTTTTTAACATCAGGTGGGGATGCCCCCGGAATGAACGCATGCATTAGAGCTGTAGTTAGAGCTTGCGCCTACAATAATATTATCCCAGTTGGTGTTTATAGAGGGTTTGATGGACTTATTAGTGGTGATTTTATTGAAATGAATGCTAGAAGTGTAAAAGGAATCATAAACAAAGGAGGGACTATATTAAAAACTGCTAGATCTGAAGGGTTTAGAACAACTGAAGGTCGTGAAAAAGCTTATCTAAATATCCAAGAAAATAATATTGATGGTCTAATTGTTATCGGTGGTGATGGTACATTTACAGGTGGACTAATATTTTATAATGAATTCAAAGTACCAGTTATTGGTATACCCGTAACTATTGATAATGATATTTATGGAACTAGTCATACTATTGGTTATGATACTGCACTTAACACTGTAGTAGAAGTAATTGATAAGATTAGAGATACTGCCAGCTCACATAATAGACTGTTTTTTATTGAGGTAATGGGAAGAGATGCCGGTCATATAGCTCTTAATACAGGTATTGGAGCAGGAGCTGAAGAGATACTTATCCCAGAGGCTAACTTAGGCCTAGATCGATTAGTTGAATCTTTAAAAAGAAGTAAAGCAACAGGAAAATCATCAAGTATAGTAGTGGTTGCTGAAGGAGATACTATTGGTAAAAGCGTTTTTGAACTAAAGGATTATGTTGATAAACATCTACCGGGCTACGATGCTAGAGTCTCTGTTTTAGGACACTTACAGCGAGGTGGTTCACCATCTTGTTTTGATAGAGTTTTAGCTAGTAGAATGGGAGTAAAAGCTGTTGATAGTCTTATAGAAAATAAATCCAATTTAATGGTTGGTCTTAAGGACGGATTAATAGAATTAACTCCTCTAGAAAATGCAATAAAAGGAAAAACAGAAATTAATAAAGAACTTTTGAGAATTTCTGATATAATGTCAATTTAAAAATAAAATAAGATGATGAGTAAAGTAAAAGTTGGAATTAATGGTTTTGGTAGAATAGGTAGGATAACATTTCGTGCTATACTAGATCGTGATGATGTTGAAGTAGTAGCAATTAATGATTTATTAGATATAGATCATTTAGCCTACTTATTAAAGTATGATTCTGTTCATGGTAAATGTGATGCATCTATTGAGGTTTCTGGAAATACTTTAATTGTAAATGATAAACACGTAAGGGTTACAGCAGAGAGAAACCCTCTTGATATTAAATGGGGAGATGCTCATGTAGATGTTGTAGCTGAATGCACAGGAATATTTACAACTTTAGAAAAAGCAGATTTACACATTCAAGCAGGTGCAAAAAAAGTTGCTATCTCTGCACCTTCAGCAGATGCACCAATGTTTGTCATGGGTGTTAATCATAATAGTATTAAACCTACAGACTTAATAGTATCTAATGCATCTTGCACTACAAATTGTTTAGCTCCAATTGCGAAAGTATTAAATGATAATTTTGGTATAGATGAAGCACTAATGACTACGGTTCATGCGGCGACATCAACACAACTGACAGTAGATGGACCTGCTAAGAATTATAGATTAGGAAGATCAGCATTAAACAACATTATACCATCAACAACAGGCGCAGCTAAAGCAGTTGGAAAGGTAATACCAGAACTTAATGGGAAGCTAACTGGAATGGCTTTTAGAGTTCCTACTGCTAATGTTTCTGTAGTTGATTTAACAGTAAAATTAAACACTGAAACTTCCTATGATGAAATAAAGAAAACTTTTAAAATAGCTTCTGAAAATGAATTAAAGGGTGTTTTGAGCTATACGGAAGAAGCTGTTGTTTCACAGGATTTTGTTGGCTGTTCTTATACTAGTAATTTTGATGCGAATGCCGGAATTGAAATAGGTCCTAAGTTTTTTAAAATCATATCTTGGTATGATAACGAATATGGCTATTCTAGTAAATTAGTGGATTTAATGTGTTTTATTAATAACAAGTAATAAAAATTTATGATTTTAATTGTTGATAGTGGCTCTACCAAAACTGATTGGATTGCTATAAATGATAAAGGTGAAATATTATTTCAAACTCAAACTTTAGGATTAAATCCGCAAGTGCTTACAGAATATATTATTGAGGAAAGAATAGTAAATAATTATGATTTATATCAAAACAGAAATTCTGTAACTAAATTGTTTTTTTATGGGGCTGGATGCGGAACTGAACCGCCAAGAGTAATGATAAAAGGTGTTTTTCAAGAGATCTTTAAGTCTGCAGAAGTGTTAGTGAAAGAGGATACTTTTGCCGCTGTTTATGCTACTGCAGAAATTAATAAGGAATCTATTGTATGTATATTAGGTACAGGTTCGAATTGTAGTTACTTTGACGGAGTTAATGTAGTTCAGAAAATCACATCCTTAGGATACATACTTATGGACGATGGTAGTGGTAATTATTTTGGAAGACAACTATTAAGAGATTATTATTTTAATAGAATTCCTGAAGTAACTGCAAAAAAGTTTGAAAAAAACTTTGATTTAGATGCCGAGACCATTAAAGATCATTTATACAAAAGACCTAATCCTAATACATACCTTGCGAAATTTGCAAGATTTCTTATTGAAAACAAAGAAAATAATTATGCTCAAAAAGTAATTAGAAAGGGAATCAATCAATTTATTAAACGACAAATTTTACAATTCCCAAATGCCAAGGAATTGCCAATTCATTTCACTGGATCTATATCTTATTATTTACAAGAAGAATTAACAAAGGCACTAAAGAAGCATGGTTTGAAAGCTGGTAATATAATAAGAAGACCCATAGATGGTTTGTTAAAATACCATATTAAACTTCTTAATAAATAATAGCAATCATTGATATTTCTACATTTACTCCTTTTGGAAGTTTAGCTACTTGAACAGTTTCTCTTGCAGGTGCATTACTTGCGTTAAAGTATGACCCATAAACATCATTTATGTCATTAAAATCTTCCATGGATGAAATAAATATAGAGCTCTTTACAACATTTTCGAAGTCAATATTAGCTGAACTTAAAACTGACTTTAGGTTTTCCATTACTTGTCGTGTCTCGTCTTTTATGTTATCAATTACTAGATCTCCATTTTCTGGGTTTATTGCAATTTGACCAGACGTGAAAAACATATTACCAGCCATTACTCCTTGGTTATAAGGACCTAGCGGTGCAGGTGCATTTTTGGTATTAAATATTTTTTTCATAATTAATAATTATAGTTGTTTATCTCTTTGACGTCTTTTATCATATTTAATATCACTTAGCATTCCAGATTTTATACCAACAAAGAAATTCCATTGAGAGTTTGAGCTAAATGGTATCCAGCTAAAATTCATCCTCCAACTTAGTAAATCTCTCTCAAATCGAAGTTGAGTATATGTTATTCCATTATTTTTTAAGTCATAACCCGAAGAGGCACCAACACTCCATTTTGGTGAGATATCTAAATCTCCAGAAAACATTAAAGAATGTGATGATATTTCCTTTTGATTTCTACTATTATTATAGTTTACCGCATAGGCTATTCTAAGACTCCACGGAATGGTGTAATTAAACAGTTCGCTAGCAACTTCTTCTTTTTCAGATTCATTATCCATAAATGAACTATCTGCAAAATCTAAAGACTGTCCAAATAAATCATCATCTCTACCGCCACTTCTAAGTGATTCATCGACTGACTTACTATTTTCGTTTGATTTATTTTTATCTAATTTATTTGAGAGTGAGTAATTAAAGGTTAAATTTGCACTTGTTAACCTGAACAAATTTCCATTTGTATTTATATTAAACTCATTAATTTTATTATTATTTTTATCTAGTGCATAAGGATCTAGTGTTGCCCCAAAATTCACACTCATTTTATTGTCAAATAGCTGAGTACCACCAGAAAGCCTGACTGGACTCAAATTAAGTGAATCACTGGCCATATTATATGATGTTTGAAAATTTAAATTATTTAAAATAGTTACTTTTTTAGCTTCAGTATTTGTGCTATCCCTGTCTGTAACTTTTGCTTCTACATTATTGCTAACGGACAGACCAATAGAACTAGAAAAATTATTGTTTGGTGTTCCAAATATAGATCCTTCGAACCTAGTATATTCCAACTCTGAAGTAGTTAAGCCATCAGCATCAATTACTTCATAAGTTTCATAATAATCATTAAATGCCGGGTTAATACTATAGCTAATTGAAGGTCTCATCACATGTCTAATAGCTTGAATTTTTTTTTCTTCACCAAAGTCATACATTCCATAAACAGTAGTTCCTATGCTTGAAGAAAAATTATATGTTCTAAACGAATCAAAGCCCTTTAATTCTTGAGTAATTACTTCATTACTTTCATTATCAAAAGATTTTGATATTGTATTAAATGTCCAATTTTCCTTATAATTAGCACTAGTAGAAAGACTTAGGTATTTAAATAACTTAAAATTAGTACTTAAAGGGATAGAGTGCTGAAAACCAGATCTAGCTGATTCAAACATTTCTTTTTTGAAAAACAATGAGTCAGTTGTTTGTATTCTGTTTTCACCTCTTACATTGTATTGTAAATTGATATTCTGAATAATTCCTTTTTTTGT
Source organism: uncultured Flavobacteriales bacterium (assembly GCA_913009535.1). The sequence continues at coordinate 10,775 of CAJVXR010000001.1, forward strand.
ACCAACCTTTGGTGCAAAAGGAAAGACTCTACTAACACTGCCTTGAAAGGTTGGTAATGTCATATTAATAACTTGGGTATTAGTGTTTTGTGAATGTGTTGCAGTCAGGCTCATATTAACTTGTGGCTCACCGACAAATGTTTTTGAATAAGAGACAGAGGATGACAAAGTATTATTCAAAAAACTTGATGCATTTAATTGATTAATAGATTGCTGAAAGTATTTACTACTTCCAAGATTAACAGATGCAGAAAAACGAGAAGTTGGATTAGATTTAGCATCTTGGTTGTGTGACCACCTTAAATTATAAATAGAGCTCTTAGAATAATCTGGAAAACCTCTTTCACTTTTTATTAAATTCTCATATCGAAAGCTTAAGTTCCCTCTAAACTTATACCTGTAAGCATAATTATTTTCTAATCTAAAACCATAACTTCCATTTGTGTAATAATCTCCAAGAATTGCTAAATCTACATAATCACTTATAGCTAAGTAATAACCTCCGTTTTGTAGAAAATAACCCCTGTCATTTTGTTCACCAAAAGAAGGGAAAATCACTCCAGATGTTCTTTTTTTTGTTAGTGGAAAATAACCAAATGGCAAACCTATAGGAGTAGGTACATCTGCTATATACATATTGGTAAAGCCAGTTATAATTTTCTTACCTGGAACAACTTTTGCATTACGTAATAAAAAATAGTATTCAGGGTTCTCTAAATCATCAGAAGTTGTAAACCTTGCTCTGTCCATGAAATAAACTGAATCATTTTGCTTTTTTGTTTTTTCAGAAATAATATTCATTCCTGACTGTTCTGTTTTTGAATTAAATATCAAGGCTTTCTTACTATCTAAATTAAATCGAATAGAATCTGGTTCAATAATATCATTTCCTTGTTTAAATATTGGAGACTGACTTAAAGTTCCACTAGAATCTTTTATGCGACCAGCATAAATTTCATTTTTCGAATAATCAATTACAATTTTACCAGATGTAATTTCCATGTCGCCATATACCAATTTTGCATTATTATATAACGTTATTTTTTTTGTGCCAGGATTTATGGAAACGGTGTCTTTTGCATTATAAGTAGCACCACTATTAAAAAAGTTTTTTTTATTTTGAGTAGAATCTAAAACAGTACTATCTTGTTTTATTTCATTGATTATTGGGGTAACAATTGTATCAGAAACTTGTGCAATACAAGGGGTGTTTATAAACATTGTATAACTTAAAACGAAAATTATATTTAGAATGTGATTGTGCAATGTTTATAATGTATTTTTGATATGTAATTATATCATATATATAATTGATAAAGTTACGTATATTTTTATCAAAAAATTAATATATAAAAATATGTATCACTCATATACTTTTATAAGTCTTTTTAACCCTACTTTAACAAAATACCTACTTTTTGCAATTCTTTTGCTTAATGTAAATAATTTTTATTCACAAGAAAAGTTCAAAATTGTAATTGATGCTGGTCATGGTGGCAAAGATCCTGGTAGGCCTACAAAATTTGGTTTTACAGAAAAAGAAATTGCCTTAAAAATCACATTAAATTTAGGGGGTTTACTTGAAAAAGATGATTCTAATGAGGTTATATATACAAGAAAAAAAGATATTTTTTTAAAATTAAGAGAGAGAGCAGCGATTGCTAATAATGCGGATGCAGATTTATTCATCTCAATTCATTGTAATTCTTTTCATGATACAAATGTGTACGGGTCAGAAACTTATGTTTTAGGAATGCACGCAAATGAAAGAAATTTTAATATAGCTAAGCAAGAAAATGAAGTTATTTTTTTGGAAGAAGATTTTGAGATTGAATATGATGATTATAATCCTAATTCACCTGAAAATTTAATTGGTCTAACATTAATGCAAGAAGATTATTTAGATCAAAGTATTTTACTTGCCAATAATATTCAAAATAATTTTAAAAATAATTTAAAACTAAAAAATAGAGGGGTTAAGCAATCAGGTTTTTGGGTACTTCACAATACCTATATGCCAAGTGTATTAATTGAGGCAGGGTTTATTAGTAACCCTAAAGAAGGTGCTTATTTAAACACTTCAAAAGCACAAAAAGATATTGCACAAAACATATATACTGCAATAGTTGATTATAAAAAAGCATTTATTACTGACAATATAATTTCTGGTCTAGAATACGTTAACTCAAACATTACTTATAAAGTTCAAATAGCGGCAAGTAAAAACAAAATTCAACTTAAATCATATAATTTTAAAGGTCTTAGAGATGTTTCTAGATTAAAATCTGGTAAATTTTACAAGTATTATTATAGTACTTCATCAAATCTTGTTCAGATAACAAAGAAACGTGATTATGCAATATCTAAGGGTTTTGATAACGCTTATGTTGTCGGTTTTGAAAACGGAATACAGATAGATTTAGATAAACAGTAAATATTTTAAATTTAAAAAAAAATCTATTGAATTATTTATTAATTTAGATAACTAATACAAAAACAATTTGAAAATAACCAAAGAAATAAAAACTGGATTACTAATGATCACTGGATTATTAATGACAGTATTTTCATTTAATTATCTTAAAGGAATAAATCTTTTAGATAAATCAAGAACTTTCATTGTAGTTTATGACAATGTAGAAGGACTAACCCCCTCAAATCCAGTCACTATAAACGGTTATAAAATCGGTAAAGTTCAGAAGATTAATTTTAGTGATGACGGATCTAATAAACTTGAAATTATACTGTTAATTGATAATGAAGTAGAATTCTCTAAAAGCAGTAAGGCTGAGTTATATGAAACAGGTTTAATCGGAGGTAAAGCAATTGCTATTATTCCGAGCTATACAGACAAATCTATTGCATTAGATGGAGATTATTTAATCGGAACAATTAAGCCTGGATTTACAGAACTAGTCAATCAACGATTATCTCCATTACAAGAAAAGTTAGAAAGTGCAATTCAAAACGCTGATGAAGTTATGTTAACGATTAACAGAGTTTTAGATGAAAATACTAAAAACTCGCTACAAAAAAGTATTAGTAATTTTGAAAAAATTTCATCAACTCTAAACGAGGCAACTGAAAACATTAATTCACTTATATCAAACAATTCAAGTTCTATTGATAAAACCCTAAAAAACATAGAATTAACTTCTGAGAAACTGAATGTAATAACAGAAAACATTTCTGATGCTAATATTAAAGAATTAATAAACAACATCAATATTACGGTTACTGATTTTAATTCAATAATAACTAAAGCAAATAATGGTGAAGGAAGTATTTCGAAATTTTTAGATAATGATGCTGTTTTTAATAACTTAGAAAAGGCAACTTCAGAGCTAGAGATTTTAATTAATGATATCAAATCTAACCCTGATAGGTACGTTCATTTTTCAATTTTTGGAAAAAAATCTAAAAAGAATTAACTATAATATATGCTACAGTATTTACCAAACATCATTTTTATTGGAGTTTTATTCTTAGGTATATTTTTTTTCGCAAGAAACCTGAGTCGTCTTTATAGAAATATTAATTTCGGAAAGAATATTGATGTTCAGTCAGACACAAAGCAAAGGTTTCTAAACATGTGTAAGATTGCTCTAGGTCAGGGTAAACTTATTAAACGTCCTGTTTCAGGTATACTGCATGTTATAGTCTATGTAGGCTTTATAATCATTAATATCGAGCTTTTAGAAATTGTGTTAGATGGTATTTTAGGTACACATAGGATATTCTCAGATTACTTGGGGGAATTATACGGATATTTAATCTCTACATTCGAACTATTGGCATTTTTAGTTGTTGTGGCAGTTACTATTTTTTGGCTCAGAAGAAATATAATTAATATTAAAAGATTTTTCGGAGATAACATGAAGGGTTGGCCTAAGAATGATGCTAATATTATACTTTATTTTGAAATAGTTTTAATGGCTTTGTTTATTACTATGAATGCTACAGATATAAATTTTCAAGCTTTAAATTCTGGAAATTTAATTAGTGGTTATGTAGCAGTTCTATTTGATGGTTTTTCTAATGAATCATTACATATTATTGAAAGAGCATGTTGGTGGGCTCACATTATAGGTATACTTATTTTTATGAATTATTTATATTTCTCTAAACATTTACATATTCTATTAGCTTTTCCTAATACATATTATGCAAAAGTTAATAACCTTGGAGAAATTGACAATTTAAATACCGTAACTAACGAAGTTAAATTAATGATGGATCCAGATATGGCATTTTCCAATGAGACTACAGAATCTGAAGAAATTGAAAAGTTTGGCGCTTCTGATGTTATGGATTTAAATAAATTGCAACTATTAAACGCATATTCATGTACGGAATGTGGAAGGTGTACTAGTGTATGCCCTGCTAATATTACAGGTAAAAAACTTTCCCCAAGGAAAATCATGATGGATACAAGAGATCGAATTGAAGAGGTCGGGAGAAATTTAGATTTAAATAATGGGGTTTTTGTTGATGATGAAAAATCTCTGCTAAACGATTATATAACCAAAGAGGAATTATGGGCTTGTACATCATGCAATGCCTGTGTTCAGGAATGTCCTATAAGTATAGATCCTTTATCTATTATATTAGATATGAGAAGGTATTTAGTGATGGAAGAGTCTTCAGCTCCTTTAGAGTTAAATAACATGATGTCTAATATCGAAAACAATGGAGCTCCTTGGCCTTATAATCAAATGGATAGATTAAACTGGAAAGAATGAATTAAATAAATAAACAGAATGAAAAGAGAAGAGATAGATAAAATACTTCATGATAAAGTTGAAGCAGGAGAGAAGGTTAGTCCAATTTTACCAAAGGGTGTAAAAAACTATTTAATTGATATTGATGGTACTATTACTGATGATATCCCCAATGAAGAACCTGAAAGAATGGCAACTTGCGAGCCATTTCATGATGCACTTGAAACTTGTAATAAATGGTATGACGATGGGCATATGATCTGTTTTTTTACTTCTAGAATTGAAGAAAATAGAGATGTTACCGAAAAGTGGCTAAATAAGCATGGTTTTAAGTATCACTCCTTATTAATGGGGAAACCCAGGGGAGGAAACTACCATTGGATAGATAATCATTTAGTCAGGGCTACAAGATATAAAGGTAAGTTCACAGATTTAGTAGAAAAGAAAGTTAAAGTTCAAGTTTTTGATGACGAAATATAATTAATATGGGAAATAATTTAGAGGTTAAAACTATGGCTGAATACGCCGCAGAAGGTAAACAACCGGAAGTTTTGTTCTGGGTAGGTTGTGCTGGTAGTTTTGATGATCGAGCTAAAAAAATCACTAAAGCTTTTGTTAAAATATTAAATTCAATAAATATTGAATTTGCAGTTCTAGGAACAGAAGAATCTTGCACAGGGGACCCTGCTAAAAGATCTGGAAATGAATTTTTATTTCAGATGCAGGCAATGACAAATATTGAAGTTCTAAATTCATATAGTATTAAAACTATTGTCACTACTTGTCCACATTGCTTTAACACTATAAAAAATGAGTATCCTTCTTTGGGTGGTGATTATAAGGTATTACATCACACACAGTTTTTAAATAATTTATTAAAAGAAGGACGATTAAAAATTGAAGGTGGAGAATATAAAGGTAAAAAAATAACATATCATGACCCTTGCTATCTTGGTAGAGCTAATAATGAGTATAATGCACCAAGGGAATTAATAAAAAAATTAGAGTTAGAGCTAATAGAAATGAAAAGGTGTAAATCTAACGGTTTATGCTGTGGAGCAGGTGGTGCTCAAATGTTCAAAGATGCTGAAAAGGGTAATAAAGAAATAAATGTCGAAAGAACAGAAGAAGCATTAAACACTAAAACTAGTATTATTGCAGCTGGGTGTCCATTTTGTAATACAATGATTAGTGATGGAGTTAAGTCTAAAGAAAAAGAAAATGATGTTAAAGTCCTAGACATAGTAGAATTAATAGTAACCGCTCAAGATTTGTAAAATATGATTGTTGATTTTGATATAATTAGTGAAGAATCTAGAGTATGGATATATCAATCAAATAGAACTCTATCTCCTTTAGAGATTATCGAAATTGAAGATAAAATTAAAGATTTTTTAATTTCATGGACTGCTCACGGAAGTGATCTTCAGGCTAGTTTTTTAATAAAGTACAACAGGTTTATAGTAATTTCATTAAATGAATCATTTAACATAGCTACAGGGTGCTCGATAGATTCTTCTGTAAGATTCATTCAGGACCTTGAAAAGCTATACGATGTTAGTTTATTAGATAAAATGAATGTCTCTTATAGGCATGGTGAGTTTATAGCACACAAACCACTGATTGAGTTCAAGAAAATGATTAAAAACAGGTCAATTTCAAAAAAAACTATTGTCTTCAACAACTTAATTAATAATAAGTCAGAGTTTTTAAATAATTGGGAAGTGCCAATAGAAGAAAGTTGGCATAATAGATTCTTTTAACATAATCCTAAAGTTAATTATGAAAATAAGATATATTCTTATCTTATCACTTTTATTTAGTCAAGTTAATGGACAAACATTATCTGACCCACTTATCGTTGTTGGTGATGAGTACCAAGAAAAATGGGTTGACAGTGTATATTCTTCTATGAATTTAGTTCAAAAGGTAGGGCAGCTATTTGTTGTCCAAGCATTTTCTAATAAGGGTGTTAGTCATAGCAAAAAAATTTCAAATGAAATAATAAATAATGCAATTGGAGGACTTATTTTTTCTAATGGTTCTCCAAAAAAACAAATTAATTTAACTAACTCTTATCAAGAATTATCTAATATTCCTCTCTTAATAGGCATGGATGCAGAGTGGGGGTTAAGTATGCGTTTAGATTCAACATTTTCTTTTCCTTGGAACATGACACTGGGTGCTATAAAAGATAATATGCTTATTAAGCAAGTTGGTAGTAGAATTGCAGCTCATTGCAAAAGAATTGGGGTAAACTTCAATTTCGCACCTGTTGTTGACATAAATACAAATCCTAATAACCCTATTATAGGTAATAGGTCGTTTGGTGAGAGTATAGAAAATGTTTCATTGAAATCATTAAATTTCATGAAAGGTCAACAAGAAATGAATGTTTTGTCTAGCGCAAAACATTTTCCTGGACATGGAGATACAAGTACAGACTCTCATAAAACTTTACCGATAATTAAACATAAAAAAGAAAGGATTTTAAATGTTGAGTTAAAACCTTTTATAAATTTAATTAATAACGGTTTAGAGAGTGTTATGATTGCGCATTTAGAAGTTCCAAGCCTAGAAAAAACGATTGGCCTTCCATCAACATTATCATATTCAATAGTCACAGAACTTTTAAAAAACGATTTAGGTTTTAAAGGCTTAATTATTACAGATGCATTAGAAATGAAAGGACTTTCTAGCTTTAAATCAACAGGTAATTTAGATATGTTAGCATTTAAAGCAGGAAATGATATCTTATTAATGTCAGAAAATGTTTCTGAAGGAGTTAATTCTATTATTGATGAATACAATAAAGGATCTATAAGTGAAATAAGACTTTCTCATTCTGTGAAAAAAATATTAAAAGCTAAATATAAAGTTGGGTTAAATAAGAGTTCAGTTATTTCAACAATTAATCTTGATAATGATTTAAATAATATTTCGGATAAAATATTAAATGAACAGTTAGTAGAACGTTCACTTACTGTAGTGAAAAATAAAGAAAATATAATTCCAATTACAGACCTAAAAAAGAAGATTGGTTATATGAGTTTTGGAAATGATTCTGCAGTCTCTTTTTTCTCGCATTTAAATAAGTATTCAAAAGTTGATGAGATTGTAAACATAAATCTTAAAAACTCCGATAGCATTATATCTAAATACAACACTATTATAATTGGAGTTCATGCTAATAGTAAGACTCCATGGAATAGTTATAAAATAAATAAAAAAGAAATTGATTTAATTAACCATATAGCTAAAAAAGTCGATGTAATTTTAAATGTATTTGGAAGTCCATATACTTTAAAACCTTTTAAAAGTATAAGATCTATTAAGGGTGTTATTGTTTCCTATCAAAATTCAATAATATTTCAACAAAAATCTGCACAACTTATATTTGGAGCATTAAATTCTAAAGGAAGACTTCCTGTTAGTATCGGTAAATTGTTTGATGTTGGAGATGGAATTAAAATTAAACATATAAACAGACTGTCATATGGAACTCCTGAATCTGTCTCTATGAGTTCTATTAAATTAAGAAAGATTGACTCATTGGCAAACATAGCTATAGACTCAGCAATGACGCCTGGCTTACAGCTGTTGATTGCTAAGGACGGCAGGGTTGTATACAATAAAAACTTTGGTTATTTGACTTATGATAAAAAATCAAAAGTAAAAAATAACACAATTTATGATTTAGCTTCATTAACCAAAATACTGGTTACATTACCGATTGTAATGAAGCTTGTTGAAACTGGCACTATTAACCTAGATACAAAACTTAAAGAAATATTACCAAGTTATGTAGATTCAAATAAATCTAATATAACTATTAAAGAAATGTTGTCTCATTATTCAAATTTAAAATCTTGGATACCATTTTATAAATCAACTCTTGATAGTATTACTAAAAAACCTAAAAATTTATATTATAATAGTGTTTACAGTAATAAACATAATATTAAAGTATCTGAAAACTTATACTTATTATCTTCATATAAAGACAGTATAAACTCTTTAATTAAAAATAGTGAGCTAAATAAAGAGAAGTATAGATATAGTGATTTACCATACTATATACTTAAACTATATATTGAAGATTATTATTCTAATGATTTGTCAAGTTTAATAAATTCACAATTATTTAATGAAATAGGAATGCCCAAGGCATCTTATTATCCTAAAGAGATCACTTCAACTAACAATATAGCTCCAACAGAAATTGATAATTACTTTAGATTTGGAGAAATAAGAGGAACCGTTCATGATATGGGGGCAGCTATGCAAGGTGGTATAGGTGGACATGCAGGATTATTCAGTAACGCAAATGATATTGCTAAGATTATGCAAATGTATTTACAGGGTGGTCAATATGGAAATAAGAAATATTTTAATAAATCAACTATAGATTTATTTAATAAGTGTTACTATTGTGAAGATGACAATAGGCGAGGAGTTGGTTTCGATAAACCTCAAATAGAAGGGGATGGTCCAACATGTGGGTGCATTTCCATGCAGAGTTTTGGTCATTCAGGTTGGACAGGAACTTATACATGGGCTGATCCTGAAGAAAAAATAGTTTATGTTTTCTTGTCAAACAGATCTTATCCTGAATCTAAGGAAAACAAATTATTGAAATACAATATTAGAACGGACATTCAAAAACTGATTTATGAATCAATAATAAAATAAAGATTATGATTATAGGAATTGTATGCTATCCAACATATGGAGGAAGTGGAGTAGTTGCTACTGAACTTGGTTTAGAGTTAAGTAAAAGAGGTCATGAAGTTCATTTTATAACTTATAATCAACCTGTTAAATTAAATTTATTTAATAATAACATTCATTATCATGAAGTGATTGTCCCTGATTATCCTTTATTCCACTATCAACCATACGAATTAGCTCTTTCTAGCAAGATTGTTGATATGGTTCAGTTACATAAAATAGAAATTCTTCATGTCCATTACGCTATACCTCATGCTTATGCAGCTTACATGTCTAAACAAATGCTAAAAACTAGAGGCATAGATTTACCTATAGTCACAACCTTACACGGAACAGATATAACATTAGTAGGTAGTCACCCTTATTATAAGACCGCAGTTGAGTTTAGTATTAATAACTCTGATGCAGTGACATCAGTTTCCGAAGACTTGAAAAGTGATACCATGAGTCTGTTTAATATTGAGAAAAAAATAGAAGTAATACCAAACTTTGTTGATCTAGAAAAATACAATCATTTACATGAAAATTGTGAAAGAGGTATTTTAGCAAATGAAGATGAGAAAATAATTACTCACATAAGTAATTTTAGAAAAGTTAAGAGAATAGACGATATTATAAATTCATTTAACCTAATAAACAATAAAATTAACTCAAAATTAATATTACTAGGTGATGGCCCTGAGAGGATAAAGGCTGAAAAATTATGCGATGAATTAAATTTAAATGAGAAGGTATTGTTTTTAGGTGCTTCTAATGAAACTGCAAAAATATTATGTCTAAGTGATATATTTATATTAGCGTCAACTACAGAAAGTTTTGGTTTAGTAGCACTTGAAGCCATGGCTTCGTCTGTTCCTGTTGTATCTACTAATTCAGGTGGCCTTCCTGAGGTTAACTTAAATGGATTCTCTGGTTATCTTTCAGACGTAGGTGATGTTAATCAGATGACTAAAAATGCAATCAGAATTTTAGAAGATTCTGATAACTTGATTAAATTTAAAAAGAATGCAAAAATCCAGGCTAATAAGTTTGATGTACACAATATTGTGCCTAGTTATGAAGATATATACAGAAGGACTTTGGCGATGAAATAACCATTAAATATTTTTATTATGAAAAGAAAAGATTTTTTAAAAATTTCAGCTAGCGCCGCAATGTTTTTTGGTATTTCACCCAAAAATATAGCTTCTCCAGTTGATAATCTTGACTATTTAAATAATAATTATACTAATGATGGATCTTGTATTGATTTAACACATGAACCAATCAGTAATGTTAAAATTGGTATAATTGGTTTAGGTAACAGAGGCAGTGTTTTGATTCAAATGTTTGACTATTTAATAAAAAATAATTTATCTACAGTTGTTGCTTTATGTGATTTAGATGACAATAATATTGACAGAAATTTAAAGTATTTAAAAACAATTCAAGAGCACAGTCCAGACGTATACAAAGGGCGTGAAGATTCATGGAAGGAATTAGTTAAAAGGGATGATATAGATTTAGTAATTGTCGCTACTCCATGGGACACTCACACAGAAATGTGTATTTACTCTATGCAGAATGATAAGCATGTTGCGTGTGAAGTACCAATAGCTAATAATTTAGAAGATTGTTGGAAGATAATTGAAGTTGCAGAATCGACTAAAAAGCATTGTATGATGATGGAGAACTGTTGTTTTAACAATGAAGAGCTGTGGCTGTTAAATATGATAGACAAGGGTGTTTTCGGTAGTATTAATCATGCTGAAGGTGCTTATATTCATGATCTAAGAAAACACATGTTAGACGATGAATATTATCATAATCAATGGAGAATAAAACATCATCAAAAAAGAAATGGAAATTTATACCCTACTCATGGACTAGGGCCAGTTTGTTCCTATATGGATATCGGTAGAGGAGATAACTTCAATCATTTAGTTTCTATGAGCTCAAGAGAAGAGTCGTTAAGTATAGCCGCAGAATCAATAAAGAGTGATTTTCAGAATTTTTCTTGTGGTGATATGAATACCACTTTGATTAAAACTAATTTGGGTAAAACAATTAAGCTTCAATTTGATGTTCATACTGGCAGACCTTACACAAGATTAAATAATGTAAACGGAACAAAAGCTTCCCATCAAGGGTATCCCTCAAAATTATTTATCAATAATCCTGAGTTACAGTGGGGTCACAGTTGGTTAAATCAAGATGAATACAATAAATACAGAAATTTATACAATCACCCTCTTTGGGATAAAATGAAAAATGAAATATCTAAAAATCAGATAGGTCACGGGGGTATGGATTTCGTTATGATATATAGAATTATAAGATGTTTAAATAAAGGACTACCACTTGATATAAATGTTTATGACAGCGTTATGTGGAGTTCAATAATACCTCTTTCAGAAATATCTGTACTTAATGAGAGTAAAACTATTAAAATCCCAGATTTTACAGCTGGAAAGTGGAAAACTTTGAGGAAATCTGAACTCTTGAGAGTTATTTGAAAAATGATTTTAATTTAGGTACTTAACAAATATTATTTCCAATTTTTATATTTACTTGTTTTTCCTATTCCTGGATTAAATCCATTTGTTGGGTCTAGTTCTTTATAAAAATTTGAGAGCGAAGGTTTTGCAAAGTATTCATGACCAACATTATGTTCAGCTGGATACTCAGCTCCTCTAGCATCAAAACTTTTTAATAGTTTTTCTTTCAATAGTTTAGTGTCTACTCCTTTTTTAACTATATAATTTTGATGTAGAACATGGCAAAATAAGTGGCCATAATATAGTTTTAACTCTATCAAATCATCAATTTCCGGAGGTAAATTCTCAAACCAATCTTTTTCATTTCTTGGAAAAGCGATATCCATAGACATCATTCCTCCAGTCTTACTAGAGTTAATAGCATGGTAACGATTCAATGCACTAGCCGCTACAAAACGATGCAAGATCGCTTTTTTAGCTTCTTTTTCAGTACACTCAAAAAAACTCCCTTCGTTTTCTGTAAAAAACTTATCGAAATATATTTTCGCTTCATCAATTCCTTCATCTGACATTTCTATTACCCAGTGGTGCTCATACTTATCTCTAAACTGCTCCATTCTTTTAGGTAAATGGTTGGGCCAGAAGTTACTTAGAAACTGCATTAGCTTATCGGAAAACTTGTCAGGAAAAAATACAAATTTATTAGAAATACGATCAACTTTTCGTTTGATTTCAAATAACTTTGGAATAAAGCTTGGTCCCATTTTATCAATAGCAATAAAAGTATCTTTGCTATATTTTTTTGCAGCATCATAACAGTCTCTATGTACATATTCACCTGAAGTTGGGAGGTGTTTAAATTTAGATAATATTTCTCTGCGAATTTTACCTAACACATATGAGCTATTAGTACCAACATAAAAAACCTGTTGACGCTTTGGAATCGGATAAGTATCTAATCTTACAGCGAAGACAGCAATTTTGCCCGCACAACCTGAAGCGCCATGTAAGCGTCGTCCATCAGCATTAAATCTTGCAGGTGTATTAGCATCAACGTCTCTTACACGTTCCTTATACTCATTGTCAGAGGCTAATTTATCTGAAAAAAGTATATTATTCTTATTGTAATTATGCGTTTGTAAATTAGTTAAAATCTCATCAGGTGAATTTCCTAAATCAATACCTAAATCATTTACCAACACTAAATCACCGTTTATATTTATCTGTGCGTAAATTGAAAGTTCTGTGTATGCTGGTCCTCTTTTTACAAGTGCTCCACCTGAGTTATTACATACACCTCCAACTATTGAAGCACCTATACAGGATGAACCTATAACTGAATGAGGTTCTCTACCATAAGGAGCTAACTTGTCTTCTAGGCCAAATAATGTACTTCCAGAAAATCCAATAATTTGTTTACCTTCATTTATAATTTGTATGCTATTTACACGCATTGTATTTATAATAACAATAGGTCGATCATAATCATTACCATCGGGTGTAGATCCTCCAGTTAAACCAGTATTAGCTGCTTGCATAATAACTATAATATCAGCACTTACACAAAGTTGAAGAATTTTCCATATTTCAAGTAAAGTTGCTGGCTTAGCTACCGCTAATGCCTCTCCTGATCCATACCTCCATCCAGTACAATAATGTTCCTTACTCCAATGTGCAGTAAGAATATATTTGCCACCAGTAACAGATTTTAAATCACTAATAAAATCACTTTCTAAACTCATTTAAATATATATAAGCACTGGTTTAATGTCAAATTAAAGTCTTCTCTAAATTAAATATAATTTAATATATTATTCCATTATTTTCTGTTTTAATTTTAATAATCTATTTTTGCTTTTTAATCTGTAATTTATGTCAGCTAACACATTTGGAAACATATTTAAATTAACATCTTTTGGAGAGTCCCATGGACTTGCATTAGGAGGTGTGATTGATGGTTGCCCAGCTGGATTAAAAATTGATTTTGATAAAATAAACTACGAGTTACAAAGAAGAAAACCAGGTCAATCAAAAATTGTTACACAAAGAAAAGAAGATGACGAAGTAGAGTTTTTATCTGGAATCTTCGAAGGAATAACCACTGGTACTCCAATTGGATTTATTATTAAAAACTCCAATCAAAAATCAAAAGATTATGATCATATAAAAAATGTATTTAGACCTAGTCACGCTGACTTTACTTATGAAAAAAAGTATGGTTTAAGAGACTATAGAGGTGGAGGTAGAAGTTCTGCTAGAGAAACTGTTTGTAGAGTTGTAGCTGGCGCTATTGCAAAGCAATTAATCAATGATATTAAAATCATTGCTTATACTTCATCTGTAGGTGATATTAAACTCAACAAGGGTTATTCTGATTTAGATTTAAATAATGTAGAAAACAATTCTATTAGGTGTCCAGATGAACCTACAGCAATTCGTATGATTGAAAAGATTAAGGACATAAAAAAGAACGGAGATACTATAGGTGGAATAATAACATGTGTGATCAAAAATATGCCTGTTGGTCTTGGAGAGCCAGTTTTTAACAAACTGCATTCAGAACTTGGAAGAGCTATGTTAACTATTAATGCTGTAAAAGGATTCGAGTTCGGTAGTGGTTTTAAAGGAACATTATTAAAGGGTAGTGAGCATAACGATTTATTTAATGAAGATAATACTACTGCTACAAATAACTCAGGTGGTATCCAAGGAGGTATAAGTAACGGTATGGATATCTATTTTAATGTTGCTTTTAAACCTGTAGCAACTATTATGCAAAAACAGACTACAATTAATACAAATAATAAAGAGATAACTATGATGGGTAAAGGCAGGCATGATCCTTGTGTTTTGCCAAGAGCAATTCCTATTGTTGAGTCCATGGCTGCATTAGTTATTGCAGATTATATGCTTTTTTCTAGGTTGAATAAATTATAAATATAAAAAAAATGGCTTTACATTGGAAGATTTTAATTGGAATGGTTTCAGGCGTTTTATTTGGTGTGTTAATGCTCAATATTAACGGAGGAGATTTATTTGTTAATAATTGGGTTAAACCTCTAGGTACTATTTTTGTAAAGCTTTTAAAATTAATTGCCATTCCTTTAATCTTAGCTTCTTTAATAAAAGGTATTTCTGATCTTAAGGATATATCAAAGTTTAAAACAATTGGATCCAAAACAATTATTACATATATAGTAACAACAGTTGTTGCAATATCGATTGGTTTAATCTTAGTTAATGTTATTAATCCTGGTTCAGGTATCTCTAGTGAGACTGTTGAAAGATTAACAGCTACATATTCTGAAAGTAGTGGAGTTCAATCAAAACTAGCTGAAGCTAATAATCAAATTCAAAGTAGTCCTTTACAATTTTTAGTTGATACTGTTCCTGATAATGCATTTAAAGCGATGTCTAATAATTCGCTAATGTTACAGGTAATATTTTTCACTATATTTTTAGGAATCAGTATGCTCTTGATTGGAGAAGAAAAATCAAAACCTCTTAAATCATTTTTTGATTCACTAAACTATGTTGTATTAAAGATGGTTGATTTAATTATGAAGACAGCTCCTTATGCTGTGTTTGCACTACTTGCTAGTGTAATAACTTCTTCTAATGATCCGGATCTTTTATTAGCACTGCTAAAGTATAGTGGAGTGGTATGTCTAGGTCTATTTATTATGATACTATTTTATTGCACAGTAGTTTACTTTTTCACTAATTCTAATCCTTTAGTTTTCTTAAAAAAAATTAGCCCTGCGCAGCTTTTAGCTTTTTCAACAAGTAGTAGTGCTGCAACCTTACCATTAACAATGGATAGAGTTGAAAATCATATTGGTGTTGATAAGGAAGTTTCTAGTTTTGTTTTACCTGTAGGAGCTACAATTAATATGGACGGAACAAGTTTGTATCAAGCTGTTGCAGCTGTATTTATTGCACAAGCTTTAGAGTTTGACCTTACTTTAGCTGATCAGCTAACAATTGTATTAACTGCCTTACTTGCGTCTATAGGTAGTGCTGCAGTCCCTGGGGCTGGTATGGTAATGCTTGTAATAGTTTTAGAATCAATTGGTTTTCCGTCAGATAAACTAGCCATAGGTTTAGCTTTAATTTTTGCTGTAGATAGACCTTTAGATATGTGTAGGACAGTTGTTAATGTTACAGGAGATGCTGCTGTATCTATGATAGTAGGACGCTCTGTTGGTAAGTTTAAAGGAATCAAATAACTTTATATTGCTCTCTAATTTAAATCAAGACTGGAAAATTATTTTACAAAATGAATTAGATAAACCTTATTTTATTAATTTATGTAATATAGTTAAAGACGAGTATTCGAAATATTCTTGTTACCCTGCCATTGAAAATATTTTTGATTCGTTAAATTTTTGTTCTTTTTCTAAACTAAAGGTTGTAATAATAGGGCAGGACCCTTACCACCAACCTAATCAAGCCAATGGTTTATCTTTTTCAGTTACTAAGGGTGTCAAAATACCTCCTTCATTAAAAAATATCTTTAAAGAATTAAACACAGATATAAACAAACCTATTTCTGAAAGTGGAGATTTAACCTATTTGTCTAATCAAGGAGTGTTGTTACTAAACTCCTGCTTATCGGTAAGGGATAGCTCAGCAGGTAGTCACTATAATATTGGCTGGGAAATATTCACAGATAGTATTATATCCTATATTTCTAAAAATAAAAAAGATGTGGTTTTTTTACTTTGGGGTAATAAATCAATTATAAAATCTAAACTAATAGATAGTAGTAGACATTTGCTTTTAACCTCCGGTCATCCATCTCCACTTAGTGCAAATAGAGGATACTGGTTTGGAAATAAACATTTCAGTAAGACTAATAATTATTTAGTTAATAAAAAAAAGGAGAAAATAGATTGGTAGTTTTTATTTTTTTAATGAGATTGGGTTAATTGCTTCCGTTGTAATGTAAGCTTTAGGATTATTTTTATTTATAATTTTCATAACTTTTTTTAATTTTTTTCTTGAAACAATACACCAGTAAATTTTAACTGCTCCATCTCTACCTTCACCATTAATAACGGTTACAGCATATCCATTATCTCTTAAAACATCAGCTAAATCATTAGACTCAACTGGTGTAAATACCTTTATTACCATGCTACCAACGCCAATCACACCTTCTAAATATGAGCCAAGAATTGTGCCAGTAGCAAACCCTGCGGCATACCCAGCAATTAATACAGGGTCAGCTATATTTTGTATAACTTTTGAAACAGCAATAATCCATATAGCAGATTCCACTAAACCAATTAAAGCAGCATGATACGGTTTATTCCTTGAAACAAGCAAAGCTCTTAAGGTACCTAAACTTTGATCTGCTAGTCTAAGTATGAAAATAAAAAGGGTAGAAATTATAAGTTCGATAAACTATTTAATGTTAAAAGAATTAATTTATTTATTGTTTCACTAGGTTTTTTACTGTAAGTACCATTTTCCCTGTTTGCTAATATTGCATTTAATGAGATCGCTTCATGCCCTAATATTTTTGACATACCGTAGATAATTGCTGTTTCCATTTCTAGGTTAGTTACTCTATCATTGATAAATTGAATTTTATTAAGTTGATCAATAAAATCATCATTAGAAGATTGTATTCTGATTGATCTACCCTGACTGCCGTAAAAGCCATTACAAGTTACTGTAACTCCGCTAAAATTAGCTATACCATTTAATTTTCCCATTAAGTAATCAGAACAATCAAAGCATAAAGGCAAAAGTTTATTGTTATTGGCTTTATAATTATCTAAAAATTTATTTACAGGGTTAAACGTAAGCTCTTGGCTTATTTTATAATTATTAAGAAATCCATCAATATCAATTGCTTTAGAACTAATTAGCAAAGAGTCTATAGGAATATCAGATTGTATTGAACCAGAAGTACCAATTCTTATTAAATTTAGCTTAGTCAGTGAAGATTTAATATTTCTTGTATTAAAATCTATATTAACTAAGGAGTCTAGTTCATTTAATACTATGTCTATATTACCTGAGCCAATTCCAGTAGACAAAACAGAAAGTCTAGTACTTTTATAAATACCAGTAACAGTTTTAAACTCTCTATTTTGGACAGTAAATTCAATTGAGCTAAAATACTGAGTAATCAAATCTACTCTTGCTGGATCTCCGACTAGAATAATTGTATTAGATATATTTCCAGGCTTTAACTTCAAATGGTATACACTACCATCTTCATTAAATATTAGTTCGGATTCTTTTTGCTTTAACATATTTTAATTTTATCCTCCGACTCTCTTTGTTTCGAAACCTTTAGAATTTAATATTTTCATAATTTTGTCTCTGTAATCTCCTTGAATTATAATGTAATTTTCTTTTACTGAACCACCAACGCTTAGAGATTTTTTCAGATCTTTAGCAATAGTCTTTAATTCACTATTATTAATCTTGAAGTTTTCTAAAATAGTAATCGGCTTACCTTTTCTTTTTTCATACTTACATATAATCGGCTCATCTTGATATTTTTTATTTTTATCAGTAGAATAAATAGTATCAGTTAACTTATGTTCTGGAAAAAGGTTTTTTAATTGATCTTGTAAATCCATTACTTTTTTAGCATACCTAGTTCAACTAACCTTTCATTTAAAAACTCTCCAGCTGTTATATCCTCAAATGATTTAGGATTATTCTCGTCAATACAAGATTCAAGAACATCTAACTTCATATCACTTATTGGGTGCATGAAAAACGGAATAGAATATCTGGATTTTTTCATTAACTCTTTCGAAGGGTTAACAACACGGTGTACGGTGGATTTTAATTTATTATTAGTATGTCTAGAAAGCATGTCTCCAACGTTAATCATTAATTGATCTTTTGATGCAATAGCATCAATCCACTCACCTTTATTGTTTTTTACCTGTAAACCTCTTCCTTGAGCTCCCATTAATAAAGTGATTAGGTTTATATCTCCGTGTGCTGCAGCTCTAACTGCATCTTTAGGTTTGTCTAAAATTGGAGGGTAGTGAATTGGTCTTAGTATAGAATTACCATTAGTAAGATATTGATCAAAATAAAACTCGTCTAACTCTAAGTATAATGCTAAAGCTCTAAGGACATATTTAGCAGTTTTTTCTAATAACTTATAGGTTTGTTTACCCACAATATTAAATTCATTATTTTCAGAAATTTCAACATTCAAAGGATATTCTTTTAAAAGTTTGTCATTTCCTTCAACATATTGACCAAAATGCCAAAACTCTTTTAAATCTCCATGCTTACTTCCTTTAGCCGATTCTTTTCCAAAGGAAACATAGCCTCTTTGTCCTGAAATACCAGGTATTTCATATTTATTTTTAGTTTTCTGTGGTAAATCAAAAAAGGATTTAATTTCTTTATATAATTTCTCATTAAATTCAGAATTAAGGAAATGTCCATTTAAGGCAACAAAACCTATTTCTTCAAAAGCTTTACCTATAGATTTAACAAATTCATTTTTTTTATTTATGTCTACAGAAAGAAAATCTGTAAGATCTACACTGGGAATTCTATTTGTTTGCATATAATTAAAATTTAAAATACAACTTTTTTGTAATAGTTAATAAAGTTAATAAAGTTAATTAAAAATTAGGCTTGTTAGAATTTTATATTTTATATTTTTATTCAAAATTTATATATTTTATGTTGTTTAAAACAGGTGGTATTAAAACATTAAAATTAGTTGAGTTATATACCGCTATGATGAAATCTAGACTTATTGAAGAAAAAATGTTAATTCTTCTTAGACAAGGAAAAATATCCAAGTGGTTTTCTGGAATAGGTCAAGAAGCTATTTCAATAGGAGTAACAAACGCTTTAAATGACGATGAGTATATATTGCCAATGCACCGTAATCTGGGTGTATTTACATCAAGAAATATACCTTTATCAAAATTATTTAGTCAATGGCAAGGTAAAGCTTCCGGATTCACAAAAGGAAGAGACCGATCTTTTCACTTTGGAACAAAAGAATTTCATATAGTTGGGATGATATCTCATTTAGGCCCTCAAATGGGTGTTGCTGATGGTATTGCATTACATCAACTAATTAATAAGAAAAATAAAGTTACAGCGGTATTTACAGGTGATGGTGGTACTAGTGAGGGAGATTTTCATGAAGCATTGAATGTTGCTTCAGTATGGAATCTACCTGTACTTTTTTGTATTGAAAATAATGGCTATGGATTATCTACTTCAATCGAAGAGCAGTATAATTGTGTCAATCTAGCCGATAGAGGAGTGGGTTACGGAATGGAATCTCACATAATTGATGGTAATAACATAACT
This sequence comes from uncultured Flavobacteriales bacterium, assembly GCA_913009535.1. Next base: position 31,026 of record CAJVXR010000001.1, read on the forward strand.
GAAGTTTACACAAAAATATCAGAAATATCTGCAGATATTAGAAAAAAACCAAGACCTGTTTTAATAGAATTTAAAACTTTTAGAATTAGAGGACACGAAGAAGCTAGTGGGGTAAAGTATGTTCCTAAAGATCTCATTGATACATGGGCGAAAAAAGATCCTATTGCTAACTTTGAAAATTTTCTTCTTGAAAATGAGTTAATTAACGTTGGAGATATTAAATCCATAAAAGAAATATTAAACAAAGAAATTAACGATAATTTAGAAATTGCATACAATGAAGATTATCCAATTGCAAATGTGGAATTTGAATTATCAGATGTTTTCAAAAAGTTTGAATTCAATCATATACTTCCTTCAAAAGAAACTAAACACATAAGATTAGTGGATGCTATTTCAGAAGGCTTAGATGAAGCTATGAAAAAAAATGACTCATTAGTTATAATGGGACAAGATATTGCAGAATATGGCGGTGTATTTAAAATTACGGAGGGCTTTGTTAAAAAGTATGGTAAAGATAGAGTAAGAAACACTCCTATATGCGAATCTTCTATAATTGAAGTTGCTATGGGTTTATCCATTTGTAATACAAAATCTGTAGTAGAATTACAATTTGGAGACTTTATAACTTCTGGTTTTAATCCAGTAGTTAATTATCTCGCTAAATCTTATTATAGATGGGGGCAAAACGCAGATGTTGTATTAAGAATGCCTTGTGGAGCAGGAGTAGGAGCAGGTCCTTTTCATTCTCAAACAAACGAAGCTTGGTTTACTAAAACGCCAGGTTTAAAGGTTGTTTATCCTGCTTTTCCAGCAGATGCAAAAGGGCTTCTGACAGCGTCAATAGAAGATCCAAACCCTGTTTTATTTTTTGAGCATAAGGCATTGTATAGAAGTATTCGTCAAGATGTACCTGTCGATTATTACAATATACCTATTGGAAAAGCTTGCAGTTTAATGACCGGTAGTGATTTAACTATAATTACCTACGGAGCGCCAGTACATAAAGCTTTAGATATAGTAAAAAGTAGGGATACATATTCTTTTGATTTAATTGATCTGAGAACTTTGTGCCCTTTAGATAAAGATGCTATAATTAATTCAGTTAAAAAGACTGGAAAGGCCATTATACTACAAGAAGATTCCATGTTTGGAGGTTTAGCTTCTGAGATATCTTCAATTATAATGGAGAATTGCTTTGAGTATTTGGATGCACCTGTAATAAGAGTAGCCAGTTTAGATACTCCAATACCATTTGAAAAAAGTTTAGAAGATCAATACTTACCTTATGACAGGTTTGAGGCGGAATTAGACAAACTCCTTGAGTATTAATGTTACAGGACAAACAAATACTAATAGATTTATCTAAAATGAAAATGCCTTTTGGTAAATACAAGGGTAGATATTTAATTGATTTGCCCGAACATTATATAGTTTGGTATAAAAATAAGGGATTTCCATCTGGTAAAATCGGAAAACAACTTGAACTTGTTTATGAACTTCAATTAAACGGACTTGAAGATATTGTTAGAGAGGTCAGGAGAAGATATTAATATTTAATTAAATTAAAAAAAACAGATAATGGATGCATTATTATTAGATATAGAATTGACTGAGTGGGTAGGTTATTTAGCAATGACAGTTTTACTTGTGTCATTTATGATGAAAAACGTAATTAAACTTAGAATAATCAACAGCGTTGGTTGTTTGTTTTTTGTAATATATGGCTTAATGATTTCTCAATATCCCATTGTTATAACTAACCTTGCTATTATATTAATTAACCTATATTATTTACTTTTAAAAAAAGATTAGTATCTCTAAGTTAATTATAACCTTTGAAGTTGATTTGAAATCAAAGTGACTTCATCTAAAACTCTAAGTAAATTTCCTGACCATAATTTCTCTATTTCTATCTCAGTATAATTTCTTTTTACTAATTCTAAAGTTACATTAAATGTTTCTGAAGCATCACTCCAACCTTCAATACCGCCCCCTCCGTCAAAGTCACTACTTATTCCAACATGGTTAATACCCATTGAATTGACTAAATAATCAATATGGTCAACAAAATCAGACACATCTACTTTTTGAGTATTGCTTACTTTTACCTTTTCAGAATTTAAGTAAGATTTAAATGCGACTGTTTGAACTACTCCACCATTTTCTTTTATCCAACCTAGCTGCTCATCATCTAAATTTCTACTATGATTACATAATGTTCTTGCGGATGAGTGAGAGGCAATAACTGGTGCTTTACTTAAACTTATCATTTGTTTAATAGCTTTTTTAGATGGATGAGAGATATCTATCATCATTCCTAGTTTATTCATTTCTTTAATTACTTCAATACCAAGTTGGCTAAGTCCATTGTGTAAATAAACTCCATCGGACTCACCAGTATTACTGTCACTTAGTTGACTATGCCCATTATGAGCTAATGACATGTAACGTGCTCCCATATCATAAAATTTTTGAACATTTGCAATATCTGTACCGATTGGATAGCCATTTTCAACTCCAATCATAGCAACTTTTTTTCCAGTAATATGAATTTTCCTCACATCATCAGATGTAAGTGCTAACCCAATTCTATCAGGTGCATAGAAATTAACTAAATTATGAATAGCCTCAAATTTAGATACTGCATTATCATAAGCAATTTTATACCCTTTTTTAGTTAAGTCTCCTTGACCTGTATATACTACAAACCAAGCTACATCTAACCCACCAGATTCCATTTTTGGAATATTACATTGTGTGTTTAAATTTTGAGAATAATTTATAGAGTCTGTGAAATTTTTAACATCTATATCACAGTGAGTATCAAGAGTTATAATATTGTCATGTATTGTTTTTGCTTTCTCTAAAAGATTATTGTTATCATTTTTGACTTTTAAAAGATAAACAACTATAATAATAACTATTAAAATAGCGGCTTTAATATAAGAGTTCATAAGTAAGTGTTTTACTATAAAAATATAAAATAAATAATGTTTTATAGTTGAAAAACTAACTAAAGTTGGTATTTTTGCCCACCAACATTTTTCAAATGATAATTACTTTAAACGAGAAAGAAGAAAGAAAAGCTGATAAAAGTCTTTATAGTTATCAGAAAGGAGCCATCGATAAAATTTTTGATAGTTTTGAAAACTCTAGGGAAGATTATCACTTATTATATCAATTACCAACTGGTGGGGGTAAAACAGTTATTTTCTCAGAAATTGTTAGACAATACCTTTCTAATCATGACAAAAAAGTATTAGTCATGACTCACAGAATAGAGTTATGTAAACAAACTTCAAAAGTATTATCTGAATTTGGTGTGGATAATAAAATTATTGACAGTAAGGCTAATTTGGAAGATCAATCTAAGTACTCATGCTTTGTTGCTATGGTTGAGACCTTAAATAACAGGTTAAATGATGGTAAGCTGGATATTTCTGGAATTGGTTTAGTAATAATTGATGAAGCTCACTATAATTCATTTACTAAATTATTCAAGTTTTTTAGTAATTCGTTTATACTAGGAGTCACAGCAACTCCATTAAGTTCTAATATTGAGCTACCAATGACAGACAACTATGATGAGCTGATAGTAGGGGAGTCCATTCAAGATTTAATAAAAAACGAATTTTTAGCAAATGCTAATATGTATTCATTTAATGTAGGGTTAACCTCATTAATTATTGGTGCAAATGGTGATTATACAGTAAAGTCATCTGAGGATCTGTATACTAATAACGATATGCTCTCTAAGTTACTAGTATCCTATGAAGAGAAATGTAAAGGTTTAAAGACCTTGATTTTTAATAATGGTATAAACACATCACTAATTGTTTATGACATGTTTAAAACAGCTGGTTATGATGTAGCTCATTTGGACAATACTGCATCTAAAAAAGAAAGAGCTAGAATCTTAAATTGGTTTAAAGTGACTCCTGGAGCAATTCTAACTTCAGTTAGTATACTTACCACAGGTTTTGATGAACCAACTGTTGAGTCAATAATACTAAATAGAGCAACTAAATCTCTTACATTATATTATCAAATGATCGGTAGGGGTTCAAGGATATTAAAAAACAAATCACATTTTAATGTAATTGACTTAGGAAATAATTTTCATAGGTTTGGTGAATGGGGAATTGACCTAGATTGGCAAAGAATCTTTAAATCTCCCAATTATTACCTTGACAGTATTATTACGGATGAAGAAATAGAAAGTAACTTTAGGTATGAAATGCCAGAAGAACTAAGATTAGAATTTTCAAATTCAAAAGAGGTTTACTTTGATGTTAATAAAACTTACGTAGAGTCTATTAGAACAGGAGAGTCCTCTAAAGTGGTTTTAGAAAGATCAATAAGTCAGCATGCTAAAATATGTATTGAAAATAGTGAAGATATTTTTGATGCATTAATTTTATCTAAAAAATTGAATGATGATATAGATTTTAGGATAAATAGATACTCTAAATGTATAAGTAAGAGCACACATAACTTTTTAGACTGGTTAACTGATGATTATAAAAAAAGATTAAGGTCTTACTTAAGAGAGAATTTTGATAAAATTAGAGAGACTGTTTCAGTTAGTTAATTTTAATTATATTTATTATAATATTTTTTATTAAAAAAAAGTTTTAAGTAAACAAATAAGCCCACATATTAATATCTAAATTTAAAATTATGAATAAGAATAACATTAAAACGTCCATAATAGGTTTTGTAATTGCCTTTTCTTTATCATCTTGCGCAAACAAAAACGCCCCTAAAGTAATAGAAATTACTACTACACCAGAAATACAACTTACAAGCGAAATAAAAAGTGATATAACTTTTGGAGTTCGAGGTAATTGTGGCATGTGTAAGTCTACTATAGAAACAGCAGCTATGTCTGTTGATGGTGTTGATAACGCTAGTTGGTCTACAGAATCTAAGTTAATTAACATAAATATTAATTCAGATGTTAATGACGCTATGCTAAATAATATTCATGTAGCAATTGCTAAGTCTGGTTATGACACTGAACTAAGTTTAGCTGTTATCGAAGATTATAACAAATTACCAATGTGTTGTAAATATGATAGAGAGATGATTATTTCTGTAAATAGTAATGATATTGCTCAATAACTATATAATACATCAATTTTAACATACGTTAATTTGTCCTATAATTTATATTATGTAAAATAGGATTTATTACAATATCGATCTAATATGAAAGAACTATCTCGCCTACTGTATGATTACCTAATCAAAACTGGAATGAGTGATGAAAATGCATTAACGGTAAATATTTTTTTACTAAGTGTAATAAGTCTACTTACATTATTTGTCTTAGATTATATAAGTAAAAAAATCATTAGAGTTGTATTTATAAATTTTGCGAGAAAATCAAAGTCTAAATTTGATGATATATTAATAACAAACAAAACACCAAAGTACATAGCTCACTTAATACCATTTTCTTTAAGCTTATCTATAATTCCTGTTATATTTAATAAAATAGCCGCTACTTCTGATCTTCTTTTAAAACTTAATAAGGTCATTCTAGTATTAGTAATTGTATATATATTGAGAAGTTTAATCTACACTGTTAGAGATTATTTCAAGACATTACCTAGATTGAAAGACAAACCTATTGATAGCTATATACAAGTAATAATGATGTTTATTTGGGTAATTTCTATAATTAGTATACTAGCCCTAATCACAGGAAGAAGTTTCATGGAGTTTATTACCACTATTGGTGCAGCCTCAGCTATAATTATTTTAGTATTTAAAGATACTATCATGGGCTTTGTAGCTAGTATCCAGGTTTCCGTAAATGATATGGTTAGGATTGGAGATTGGATTACTTTTCAAAAATATGGGGCAGACGGAGATGTGATTGAGATTAATTTAGCTACAGTAAAAGTTCAAAATTTTGATCTAACTATTACTACTATTCCAACATATGCGCTTATTTCGGATTCATTTAAAAACTGGAGAGGTATGGCTAGCTCTGAAGGAAGAAGAATAAAACGATCTGTAAATATAAATTTTGATAGTATAAAATTCTTAAATAAAGAGGATATACAAAAGTTATCAAAAATTGAGATTATTTCTTCATACTTAAATGATAAGATAATTAATATAGATAGTTTTAATACAGAAAACAGTGTAGATAAAAACCTCCTTCTTAATGGTAGAAACTTAACTAATATTGGTGTTTTTAGAAAATATCTTCAAACCTATATTGAAAATCACTCCGCAATAAACAAAAACATGACTATAATGGTTAGGCAACTTGCTCCTACTATACATGGAGTACCGCTAGAAGTATATGCTTTTAGTAAAGACAAAGAATGGCTTAACTATGAATATATTACATCTGATATATTTGATCATATCATATCTTCAACTAAGTATTTTGACTTACATATATTTGAAATGCCATCCAGTGTTAGTATCAAAAATATTAAAATTTAAAACTAACTTTATTTAGCATTAAACCAGAAGCTGGTGCTATATAATTTATTTTAGGATTGTAGGTTGTTAATGACTGCTGTATATACTCAAGGTCTACCTCTGCTCTACCTAATTCTACAAGTACCCCCATCATTAACCTTATTTGATTTCTCATAAACCCTTTACCTCTTATAGTTAGTTCATAACTGTTTTCTGGGATGAAATTAGCTTTTAAGGTATTGTTTTTTGTAATCCTACAATGCGTTATTTCTCTTTCAAATAAACCATTTTCATTTGGTTTATAGCAATAGGATTTAAGGTTATGCTTTCCTTCAAATAATTTAGCCCCTTTTTTCATTATTTCGATATTTAAATCATCTAAAAATGTAGTGATAAAAGGTGCACAATACGGATGATTTTTAGTTCCTTCTGTAAACAAATACTTGTATTCTTTTATCTTTGGACTATTAATAATATTAAAGTCTTTATCAATCTCTTTTATCGATAAAGCTCGTATGTCTTGGGGAAGATTGGTGTTAAATAATTCCATAAAAGCCAACAAATCAATTAATGGCTTTTCTGTAAATAACTCGAAGGCTGTTTGGGGTGCTGAAACCATTGCATCAGTCCTTCCAGCTCCTAAAGATTTAAATTTATTATTTTCAAGTATATAATTAATAGTCCTATCTATCATTAGGTGAACAGTCTTTAAATTAGGTTGCTTTTGCCAACCATGGTACCTGTAGCCTAAAAACTGAATTTCTATTAAATAATAATTATTTAAATTCATTGTTCTACTTCAAAATATTTTTTTAAAAAAAAACCCCATAAATAATTATGGGGTTTTTTAACTTTTTTAAGAAATCAAAAATTAATTATTACCTAAAATGATAGGTAATCCATCTTTTCCACTTCCTATAACAACTACTTTACTATTATTTGACATAGCTAATTTTGTAGTAGCTTCTATTCCCTTATCTCTTAATATATTAGATGTAAGAGAAGAATTTAAGATTCTGTTTGCATCTGCCTTACCTTGAGCGTCAATTCTCACTTTATCAGCTTCTTTTCTTGCGCTTTCAAGTCTAAACTCATATTCTAAAGATTCTTGCTCTTGCTTTAATTTTCTCTCTATCGCTTCTTTGATAGTTGGAGGTAAAGTAACATCTCTCACAAGTATTTCATTAAGTTGAATATATTGATCAGATACAATATTCTTTGTTTCATCAAAAATTTCAGTCTGTATAGCATCTCTCTTACTTGAATACAACTGCTCTGGTGTATATCTTCCGACTACACTTCTAGCGGCTGATCTAATTGCTGGTAGTAAAATTCTACTTTTATAATTAACACCTTTTTCTTGATGTAATTTACCCAGATTCGCATAGTCAGGTTGGAACCAAGCTGACGCTTCTAGCTTAATTTCAAGACCGTTAGAAGATAAAACATTCATTTTTTCAAACACTTCTTGCTGTCTAACTTCATAGATAACAACTTTGTTCCATGGCCATACTAATTGAAAACCTTCACCTAGTGGTGGATTCTCAGTTTCCACACCTCCGTCAAAAGTTTTAAAGATAACTCCAGCTTCACCAGCGTTAATATTATAAAATAATCTACCTCCAACTAGTAGAACTAGAGAAAATAGTATAATTAAGGGTAATCCAATTTTTGGTAATTTTTCCATTTTTGTTATTTTTTATTGATTATTAAAATTATTTAAATTATTTAAATTTATAGTTAATATTAAGTTAACATTCCTCCGTCAACATTTATTACTTGACCAGTTACGTATGAAGATAAATCGCTAGCTAACCAAACACAAGTATTAGCTATATCTAAAGGAGTTCCTCCTCTTTTTAAAGGGATTCCTTTTCTCCATTCATTAACTACAGCTTCATCTAACTTAGCTGTCATTTCTGTTTCTATAAAGCCAGGAGCTACTACATTGCATCTTATATTTCTAGATCCTAATTCTAGTGCAACAGATTTTGAAAAGCCAATTATCCCAGCTTTAGAAGCTGCATAATTTGTCTGCCCAGCATTTCCTTTTACTCCTACTACAGAGCTCATGTTAATTATCGATCCACTTCTTTGTTTAAGCATTGTTCTTTGAACAGCTTTAGTCATATTAAATACTGACTTTAAGTTAACTTCTATAACTATATCAAAATCAGATTCTTGCATTCTCATAAGTAAATTATCTTTAGTGATTCCTGCATTATTTATTAGAACATCAATTGAATCAAATTCAGACAATATTTTTTCTATTAAGCTATGTGCCTCATCAAACTTTGATGCATCACTTTGATACGACTTAGCTTTAACACCCAATTCTAGTAATTCAGTCTCTAGTTCTTTCGCCTCTTCTACAGATCTACTATAGGTGAAAGCTATATTAGCACCTTGTCTTGCAAATTCAATAGCAATACCTTTTCCAATGCCTCTAGTTGCCCCAGTTATAATTACATTTTTATTATTTAGTAACATCTTTTTTCTAATTAAGAATCAATTTAACTTGTTTACCAATATCTGCTGGAGAATTAACTACATTTATTCCACATTCAGCTAATATCTCTTTTTTTGCTTGAGCAGTATCATCACTTCCACCTACTATTGCGCCTGCATGCCCCATAGTTCTACCAGCTGGAGCAGTTTCACCTGCTATAAAACCAACCACAGGTTTCGAACTACCACTAGACTTATACCAATTAGCTGCATCAGCTTCTAATTGACCACCTATTTCACCAATCATAACAACACAATTAGTTTCACTATCGTTTATTAACAACTCCAATGCCTCTTTAGTGGATGTTCCAATAATTGGGTCTCCTCCTATTCCAATTGCAGTACTAATTCCATAACCTTGCTTAACAACTTGATCCGCAGCTTCATAAGTTAAGGTTCCAGATTTCGAAACAATACCTACATTACCTTTTTTAAATACAAATCCAGGCATGATGCCTACTTTAGCCTCACCAGGAGTAATTACACCTGGACAATTAGGTCCAATGAGTACACTGTTCTTATTACTCAAGTAATTTTTTACTTTTATCATATCAGAAGTTGGAATACCTTCTGTTATTGTTATTATTGTCTTAATTTTTGCATCAGCTGCTTCCATTATTGCATCAGCTGCAAATGCAGGTGGAACAAAAATTATTGAAGTATCTGCTCCTACGCTAGTAACAGCCTCTTTAACAGTATTAAATACTGGTTTATTTAAATGTAAAGCACCACCCTTTCCAGGTGTAACTCCGCCAACTAAATTTGTACCGTACTCAATCATTTGAGTAGCATGAAACGTACCTTCACTTCCAGTAAATCCTTGTACGATAACTCTTGATTCTTTATTAACTAATACGCTCATATTTTATTCTTTAAATCTTTCTTTATAAGTTCCTTTTTCTGTCTCAATTTTAATCTTATCTCCCTCGTTTATAAATAAAGGAACATTTATTATTGCACCTGTCTCAACAGTTGCAGGCTTAGTCGCATTTGTAGCTGTGTTACCCTTGACTCCAGGTTCAGCAGAAACCACCTCTAAAACAACACTGGCAGGCATTTCAACTGATAATGGAAGTCCATCATCAGAATTAATAATTACGGTCACTAATGCACCTTCTTTTAATAAATCTGAATTATCAATTAATGACTTAGTTAAAGATATTTGATTATAATCTTGAGTATTCATAAAATGAAAGTCATCTCCATCATTATACAAAAACTGAAATTTATGTGTTTCTACTCTTACTTCATCTATTTTATGGCCTGAAGAAAAAGTATTATCAATAACCTTCCCATTTGTTACACTCTTTAATTTTGTTCTAACAAAAGCAGGTCCTTTGCCTGGTTTAACATGTAAAAACTCTATAACTTTATAAACATCATGGTTATAATTTATACATAACCCGTTTCTTATATCACTAGTGTTTGCCATATTTAAATTTTATTTGAAGTAACCTTTCATTATACCTCTATGTGAATTTTTTATAAATTGTAAAATTTTATCCCTTTCTGGTGAAGCTTCCATCTCAGCTTCTATAATCTGACTTGCTTGAGTGTTGTTATAGTTTTTTTGATATAAATACCTGTATATGTTCTGTATTTCTGATATCTTTTTAGAATCAAACCCTCTTCTTCTTAACCCAACAGAATTAATTCCAACATATGATAAAGGTTCTCTAGCTGCTTTTACATAAGGAGGAATATCTTTTCTTACAAGCGATCCGCCAGTGACAAAAGCATGATCACCAATAGAACAAAATTGATGAACTGCTGCCATTCCTGAAATAATAACATAATCCCCTACTGTGACATGCCCAGCAAGAGTTGAGTTGTTTGAAAATATACAATTATCTCCTACTATACAATCATGGGCTACGTGACAATAAGCCATGATTAAACAATTATTACCAATAACAGTCTTCATTCGGTCAGTAGTACCTTTATTTATGGTAACACACTCTCTAATGGTAACATTATCTCCAATTTCAACAGTTGTTTCTTCATTGTTATATTTTAAATCTTGAGGAGTTGCTGAAATTACTGATCCAGGGTAAATATTACAATTTTTTCCAATTCTAGCTCCATCCATGATAGTTACATTTGGACCTATCCATGTTCCTTGTCCAATAATAACGTTTCCATCAATTGTTGTGAATGGTTCTACTACTACATTTTTTGCAATTTTAGCGCTTGGATGTATATATGCTAAGGGTTGTTTCATTTATTTAACTTTAGTAATTTGTGCTATTAATTCAGCTTCTGCGCAAAGTTTACCATTCACATATGCGTATCCTTGCATATGGCAAATACCTCTTCTAATAGGGGAAATTAATGTGCATTTAAATATTATTGTGTCACCAGGAAATACTTTATTTTTAAATTTTACCTTATCAATTTTGGCAAAAAATGTCAAATAATCTTCAGGGTTTTCAAATGTATTTAAAACAAGAATACCTCCAATTTGAGCCATCGCTTCTACAATAAGAACACCAGGCATAACAGGGAAACCAGGAAAATGACCCTGAAAGAAAGTTTCATTTATAGTTACATTTTTTAAACCAATAACTTTAGAAGTTGATAACTCGTAAATTTTATCAACAAATAAAAATGGTGGCCTATGGGGAAGAACTTCCATTATTCTATTTGTATCCATTATTGGTTCTTTAGTTAAATCAATAACAGGAACATTGTTTTTTCGCTCTATTTTTATAATATCACTTAGCTTTTTAGCAAATTGTGTGTTTACATAATGTCCTGGCTTATTAGCGATAACTTTACCTCTTAGTCTAACACCTGTAAGCGCCAAATCACCAATTACATCAAGTAATTTGTGTCTTGCAGCCTCATTTGGATAATGTAGTGTTAAGTTATCTAAAATTCCATTTGATTTTACATTTACATGCTCTTTATTAAAAGCAATTTTTAATTTTTCCATTGTAGATTTTGAAAGTTCTTTATCTACATATACTATAGCGTTATTTAAATCTCCACCTTTAATTAATCCTTCATTTAGTAACATTTCAATCTCATGTAGAAAACTAAAAGTTCTTGAGTTTGAGATCTCTTCTTTGAAATCTTTAATATTGTTTAAGGTTGCATTTTGTGTACCAAGAATTTTAGTACCAAAATCTACCATAGTTGTTACTTCATAATGGTCGCTAGGGATTATTGTAATCTCACTACCTGATTTATTATCTTTATAGGAAATAACATTTTTCACAACATATTCTTTTCTAAAAACTTCAAGATCCACTAATCCTGCAGACTCTAATGCTTCAACAAAGTATTTTGAAGAACCGTCCATGATTGGAGGTTCAGAGGAGCTTAACTCTATATTAACATTATCAATTTCTAATCCAACTAAAGCAGCTAGAACATGTTCGCAAGTTTGAATTGTTACACCATTTTTTTCTAAGACAGTACCTCTTTGTGTACTAGTAACAAAGTTAATATTAGCTTCAATAATAGGGCTGCCTTCTAAGTCAACTCTGGTAAAAGTATAGCCATTATTGGCAATAGCAGGTTTGAAAGTTAATTTAACATCTAGTCCAGTATGCAAACCTACTCCGGTTAAAGAGATTGGTTTAGATATTGTTGTCTGTTTTATTTCTGTAGTAATCATTTTATTTATTATTTAAATTTTTAAAATGCACATACGATTTATTAAAGGCTAATGCATCAAATGCAGGAGATCCTTTCACAGTTGTGTTACTCTTTACATTGCTTGTTACAGCAGATTTACCTAATATAATAACATTATCACCAACTATTAAATGGCCACTAACTCCAGCTTGCCCTCCAATTTGACAATTTTCTCCAATTTTTGAAGATCCTGCTATTCCACACTGGGCAGCAATAACGGTATTTTTACCAATAACTACATTGTGAGCAATTTGAATTTGATTATCAAGTTTAACTCCTTCATGTATAATAGTTGACCCTAAAGTTGCTCTATCAATAGAAGTTAATGCACCAACACTAACGTTGTTTTTTATTATAACATTACCAATTTGAGGTATTTTAATATATACACCATTTTTGTCAGGAGCAAATCCAAATCCATCAGAACCAATAACTGCATTTGAATTAATAATACAGTTATCTCCAATAACGGAATCTTTTAAAATATTGGCGCCGGAGTAAATTCTGGTATTGTTACCAATCTTTACATTTTCACCTATAAATACGTTTTCATGAATTTGAACACGATCAAGTATTTGAGCTCCTGCACTAATTATAGAAAAAGCACCAACAAAAATATTATTACTAATTATAGCGGTTTTAGATACTTCAGAAAGTTTACTAATACCTGACTTTATTTTGGTAGAAGTATTAAACAAGTGCAATAATTTAACAAAACCTATATAAGGATTGTCTACTTTAATCAATATTGGGGTTATGTCAGATTTAACTTTAAAATCTTTACCTACTACTAATAAAGCAGCTTTGGTTTTGTAAACTAGTGGAGTGTATTTCTTATTGGATAAAAATGTAATAGAATCTTTATCAGCTTCATCAATTTTTGCAATCTTAGAAACAATTAAACTAGAGTTACCTTCAAGTTTACCATTTAAATATTCAGCTATTTTTAAAGAAGTATATTCCATTCTTTGCAAAAATATGAAAAATATGGTAAAACATACGCAAAATGAGAATGTATGATTAGATAAAAGACATATATTTATTTGATTGTAATAATTGTTTAAATTTATACGTTTAATATTATATAAATAATAATTAATTAAATATGAAAATTCTTTGGATAGATGATGAAATAGATTTGCTGAAGCCTCACTTAATATTTCTTGAAAATAAGGGTTATTCACTTGATACTTCTAACAATGGTATTGAAGGAATTGAGATGTTTAAAAACAACAACTATTCAGCCGTATTATTAGACGAAAACATGAATGGTTTGAGCGGATTAGAAGTTTTAAATAAAATTAATGAGTTAGACTACAATGTTCCTATTATCATGATTACAAAAAGTGAAGAGGAAAATATAATGGAAGATGCTATTGGAAATAAAATATCAGATTACTTAATTAAGCCTGTCAACCCTAATCAAATTTTATTAAGCTTAAAAAAATCAATATCTAAAAATGAATTAGTTACAGAAAAAACTTTAACAAATTATCAACAAGAGTTTAGAAATATTACAAATGAACTAACTCAAGCAAGTAACTATAAAGACTGGGTTAACTTATATTTAAAATTGATTTATTGGGAACTGCAATTAAATGACACAAACGAATCTACAATGCAAGAAATATTGATGTCTCAAAAAACTGAATGCAATATTGCTTTCGCAAAGTTTATAGATAATAACTATGAGAATTGGGTTAACAGTGATTTGGATAAGCCACTGTTTTCTAATAAATTAATATCTGAAAGGTTAATAAAAGATATCTCAACAAGTGAAAAAACATTATTTATTGTAATTGATAATTTAAGATATGATCAATGGAAAACTATAGAACCACATATTTTAAAATATTATAATAAATCTAACGAAGAGGCATATTTTAGTATTTTACCGACTGCAACTCAATACGCTAGAAATTCATTGTTTTCTGGACTAATGCCTTTAGAAATACAAAAAAAATTTCCGCAATACTGGAAGTTTGATCACGAGGAGGGTGGTAAAAACCTTTATGAAAGAGAGTTGCTTTTAGAAAACTTAAAAACTCTTGGTTTATCTAATTTAAAAACAGAATATATTAAAATAACAAATCTTAAGAAAGGTAAAAAACTTGAGGAAGATTTTAATTCAAAACTTGAAAATGATTTAATAGTTTTAGTTTATAATTTTGTTGACATGCTTTCTCATTCAAAAACGGAAATGGAGATGATTAAAGAATTAGCTTCAGATGACAAAAGCTATAGATCATTGACAGCAAGTTGGTTTATTAACTCTCCACTTATGGGTATTATTAAACAAGCGAGTGAATTAAATATTAAGCTAGTAATAACTACAGATCATGGAACTATTAATGTAAAAAATCCAACAAGAGTAATTGGAAATAAAGACTTAAGCTCAAACTTAAGATACAAAACAGGAAGAAGCTTGTCATATAACGACAAGGAAGTGATATCATTTGTTAATCCATCTGAAATAGGCCTACCATCGGTATCTATAAACAGTCCTTTTATCTTCGCTAAAGATGATAAGTTTTTTGCTTACCCAAACAATTTCAACCACTATGTGTCTTATTTTAAAGATACCTACCAGCATGGAGGCGTATCAATGGAGGAAATCATAATTCCATATGTTGTTTTAGATCCGAAATAATTATGAACAAAATATTGTATTATAAAATTAGTGATATTGACTTAGCTGTAAAATTTATTTTAAATAATATTAATAGTAAATACCTCTTATTTAACGGCCCAATGGGTTCTGGAAAAACAACTTTAATAAAAGCTATTGTAAGTGAATTTGGTAGTGATGACTCTGTGTCTAGCCCAAGTTTTTCCTTAGTGAATGAGTATAAAATAAAAGATTCTGTAGTTTATCATTTTGATTTTTACAGAATTAAAAATGAAATAGAAGCTTTTGATATTGGTTTTGAAGATTATTTAAGAGAAGATGTATGGTGTTTTATCGAATGGGGAGAAAATATACCAAACTTAATACCAAATAATGTGAATTTGATTAATTTTACAGAAATAAAAAGTGATAGCAGAATAATAGAAATAAATTTAAATGAATAAAATTAATTATCCATTTAGTAAAGAACAACTAATTCCACAGGAAGAAAGACTGGAATTAACTCAAATAAAAAAAGAATTCATTATTGGTATTCCAAAAGAAGATTCTGAAAATGAGAAGAGAATCTGCTTAACTCCTGATTCTGTTAGCTACCTAATATCAAATGATTTTAAAATTAATATTGAGACCGGGGCTGGTGAGG
The DNA here is from genome assembly GCA_913009535.1 of uncultured Flavobacteriales bacterium. The sequence continues at coordinate 46,895 of CAJVXR010000001.1, forward strand.
GTTCAAATTTCACTGATTTAGATTACTCTGAAGCAGGAGCAGTAATAGTAAATAATAAAAAGGATATATACAATTGTCCAATAATCTTAAAAATAGCACCACCAAATGAGTTAGAAGTTAATTTAATTAAACAAAACTCAATACTAATATCTGCTTTAGATTTAACGGAAAATCACTTAAATAATTTAAAAGCATTAATTAATAAAAAAATAACTTGTATTGCCTTTGAGTTTATACAAGAAAGAGATAGCTCATACCCAATTGTTAGTCAACAGAATGAGATTTCTGGTCAAGCATCTGTTTTAATTTCTTCAGAATTATTATCAAACACCAGTAATAATGGCAAAGGATTGTTTTTTGGTAATTTAAGCGGAGTCCCTCCAACTGATGTAGTAATAATTGGATCTGATAAAGTAGCCGAATCTGCGGCTATTGCAGCAACAAAGCTTGGTGCAAGGATCAAAATTTTTAGTAATTCGATTTTTAGATTAAATGAAATTCAAAAATTAATTCAAAAACCTATTTACACATCTACCATACAGAAAAAACAACTTACAAAGGCTTTGATGAGATGTGATGTAGCTATTGGAGCTGTAAAAGATAATGAAACTACTAAGCATATAGTTAGTGAGGAAATGGTAATGAAAATGAAAAAAGGCGCTGTTATAATAGATACTAGTTTGGACACCACTGGTGCATTTGAGACAAGTAGCGTTACAAGTCATGATAGACCAACATTTGTAAAACACGAAGTAATTCATTATTGTGTCCCTAATATAAACTCTAGATATTCAAGGACATCATCTATTTGTTTAAGTAATGTTTTAACTCCATATTTAATCAAGTCAATAAAGTATGGTAGTTTTGAGAATTTTATAAGAAATAATAATCCATTAAAAAAGGGTGTTTACTTATTTAACGGATTAAATACGAATAAGATGATTAAAGAATTATTTAACATAGATTATAACAATATTAATAATATTATATGAAATTAATTAACAGGTTCATTTATTTTTTTGTTGGACTCTCAATAGGCTTGATTTTTTTAGCTTTTTTATTTCAAAAAAAGAATACAAAATTTAATTACCTGCCAAATTCAAGAGTAATTAATGACATTAATAGTAAAAAAATTCATTATTCAGCTGAATTACATACAGCTTTTGCGAAAAATAAAATAACTACTTCTAAAGTTCAAGAAATTATAAAATATGGCGAAGTGAATTTTTCAAAAAGTAATACTAAACTAGATAGTTGTAATATTTACACAATTGAAACAACAATTGAACAAATAAGTTATGCCGTAAAATTAGAGAACTGCAAAAATGAAGTTAAGATTATTAGCTATACTTTAGAATAATTTTTTCTTCTATTTATTTCTTTACTAAATAGTGATAACTCTCTGGAGGTTTGACCTCTAACTGATTTGTTCTCGTCCGCTCTTCTTAACAGGTATGGAATAACATCTTTCACAGGCCCAAAAGGTAAATATTTCGCAACCTTATATCCAAGGTGAGACAAATTATAACTAATATGATCACTCATCCCATATAATTGGCTAAACCAAACCTTACCATCATTAATAGGGATATTATGATTAGTCATATAATTAATTGCTAGGGTATTACTTTCTTCATTATGACTTCCAATAAAAATTGAAAATAAATTAATATTAGTAAATATGAAATTCATACAATCGTTAAAACTTTTATCAGTTTCGTTTTTGCTATTATGGATTGGAGAAGTATAGTTTAATTCTATAGCTCTATCACGTTCCTTTTCCAAATAAGCGCCTCTAACAAGCTTAATTCCAATATTTATATTAGAGTCAAAGTATTTATCTTTTAGATCTTTAATGTAGTTTAATCTATCAGTTCTATACGCTTGAACTGTATTGTAAACTGTAGCTCGCTTGGTATTATATTTAATTATTAAATTTTCAAATATTTGATCAACACTAGGTTGAATCCAAGACTCTTCGGCATCTATTAAAACAGAAACATGATTTAATAAAGCACTCTCACATATCAAATTAAACCTGTTAATAATTTTATTCCATTCAATTTCTTGATTTCTTGATAATGATTCGTAGTTAGAAACCTTTTCATATAGACTAAACTCCCCAATAGCTGTAGGTTTAAATACTATAAATGGAAAATTATTATCCGTATTAAGAGCAATTAGATCTAAGGTTCTAGAAACAGTATTGTCAAAAGCGTAATTATCTACTAAACCTTCAACTGAATAATCTAATATTGAGTATATATTACTAGAACTTAAATTATTTACAGTTTTTATACAGTCCTCTTCATTTTCACCTCCACAGAATTGTTTAAATATCGAGGACTTCACAAACCAATTAGTTGGGCTACCTAGAAAAAAAGGAAATTTAGTTAAGAAAAACTTTGAAATAGAAACAATACTAGATTTAGAAATAATTTTAAATATATAATACCCTCGATATAAGTCCATTTTAGACTTGCTTTTAAAAGCTATTTCAGTATTATCAAACAAGTTATTTTCCATCCTATAAAAACTAAACAAATATATTCATATACATTGTACTTTATAAATTATAAACTACTATTTTTAATATTATTTTTAATCTATGAAGTCTATTTCAACAAACAACTATCCAATTCATTTTGGTGAAAATGCTTATTCTAAATTAAATACATATTTAGATGAAAATGATATATCAAAAATCATTGTATTAACTGATAGTGATACAACTAAATATTGTTATGATATTTTTATTTCTAAATTAAACAATTATAAAAATAGAAATTTTATAGAAATTAGTTTTTCCAAAGGAGAAGAAAATAAAAACATATCTACATGTCAAATAATATGGAACAGTCTCTCTGAGGCTGGAGCTGATAGAGGTTCCTTACTAATAAATTTAGGAGGTGGAGTAGTAACTGATATTGGAGGATTTGTAGCTTCTACTTTTATGAGAGGTTTCGATTTTATCAATATACCTACTACCCTATTAGCAATGGTTGATGCTTCTATTGGAGGTAAGACAGGAGTTGATTTAAATAATATAAAGAACCAAATTGGAGTAATTAATAATCCATCTATGATTATAATTGATCCAATTTTCTTAAAAACCTTACCTCAAATTGAAATGAATTCTGGTTTTAGTGAAATGGTAAAACATTCGTTAATTTCCAGTAAAAGCAATTGGGATAAAATTAAAACTAATGATATTACTGATTTTCAAATTGGCTATACTTTTTATAACTCAATATTAATTAAATCTGAAATTGTAGATAAGGACCCAAATGAAAAAAACATCAGAAAAGTATTAAATTATGGCCATACAATTGGACACGCTGTCGAGTCATTTTGTTTGAATTCTAAACATCATCAAACACTAACTCACGGAGAAAGCATAGCCATTGGCATGATATTAGAAGGCTATATATCAACCATTAAATTAGGTTTTAATAAAGACTTAAATAATTCTATAAATAAATTCTTTGTAAATATTTTTAGAAAAACCAAATTCACAGATATTGATATCAATGAGATAATTAAGCTTCTAAAGTATGATAAAAAAAATAGAAATGGTGAAATTAATTTTGTGCTATTAAAAGATATTGGAGAAGTAGTTATAGATCAAAAAGTTGATGATAAACTTGTTAAGGAATCTTTTTTATATTATTTAAATGATCTTAAATAAGTTCATTGAAAATCGCATGCATCAGTCTTTTCTTATCATTTATGCTCTCTTCAAGAGAAATCATTGATTCAGTCCTGTAAACACCCTCGATATCATCTAATTTAAATATAATATCCTTGGCATCGTTAGTGTCTTTTGCTCTAATCTTGGCATAAATATTAAACTTTCCAGTTGTTATATGAGCTACAGTTACATTTGGAATATCATTAATTCTCTCTACCACAAATTGAACTTGAGATGTATTCTCTAAATATATTCCAACATAAGCGATAAACGAATAACCAAGCTTATTATAATCTAATATTAATGAAGAACCTTTTATCAAGCCTGCATCTTCCATTTTCTTAACTCTAACATGAACAGTTCCTGCTGAAATCAAAAGTTTTTTTGCGATGTCAGTAAAGGGAACTCTAGTGTTTTCAATTAACATATCTAATATTTGATGATCTATTTCATCTAATTTAAATTTTGATTCCATAAGTTTATTTTAATTAAAGTAAAAAGCTAATTTATACAAAAACATTGAATTATTCTTAAAAAAACACACTATTAATTAAATTTTATCTAGAGATTAAGGCTGTTTACTAGAGATTCATTTAATTCAGCACCAATCTTAAAAGACATTAAGTCTGCATTATATTTAAAAGCACTTAAATCAATCTCTCTATGACATAAGAAATTAGTTAAATCACCTATATCTCTAATTATAGGTTTGAAAATTATTTCATTATCACAAAGTGTTTCTTTGAAATTTACTCCTACCTGAATTCCTGAATTTATAGCTGAAACATTATTAAGAATAATATCGAAAAATCTAATTTTATTTTTCGGAATAAGAGAGTACTTAACTTTTGAAGTATAGACATTTGTGTCACAAATTATATTAAGTGCTATCACCAACGAAACAAACATGTATTTCCTTGTTGTTTCTCTATTGTAATCCAAATCAAAAAAACCAGATTCAAATAAAACAGTTGACGATCCTTTCTTTTGAAAATGATCACCAAAGCAGTTGTCATTGTAATTGTCATCATATAATCGGACCCTGTCATTAATGATGTTTGAAAGTTCACTGTAAATACCTTCAATTAAAAACATTGCATTAGCTCTACTGCTATTTATAGAGTTCTCATAGTCAAAGCAAGGAGCTAAAAAGCTTAACCCGCTTGGGTTATTGTCATTTTCTGCCCCATAAATAGTTCTTTGGTCATGTAAATTAAAACAATAGTTAGGCTTAATTTTTTCAAAATAAGAATTCAATAGCTTTGACTCTAGTTGTGAATTTTCTTTTGCATCTCTATTAAGGTCTATTTTATTAAAATTCTCTCTGGTATATAATCTAGCACCATCAGGGTTAAGTATGGGGATAATAAATAAACTACAATTTTCTAATATTTCAAAAAACTCATTATTATGAAAGCAATTAACTAAATCTAGTAAACTTTTGGTTGATGTGGATTCATTTCCATGCATTTGAGACCAAATAAGTATTTTGATTTTTCCAGTACCTATACGAACAGACTTAATCGATTCACCATTTACGCTGAGTCCAATTTCTTTGAACTTATAAACAGAACTTGATTTATTAAATGCAAGGTGATCATTATTTAAGTACTTACTATTTAGACCTAATAGTTTGAATTTTTCAAAAACCTGAATTATATTTTTAATATTTTTCATTGACAAAGATAGTAAGCTAAGTTATAATTTTTAATTAAATTGCAAACAGAACATTTAAATAACTATGAAATATTTCAGTCTATTTTTCCTTATAATTTTTTTGTCTTGTAACTCCAAACAAGAAAGGATTTGTGAGAACTTTAAAAACGGAAAATATAAAAGTGTAATTACTATAGATGAAATAGAATATGTATCTATTTTTACTAGAAATGATAGTATTCAAATTGAAATTTTTAATAATGTTGTAGACTCAAGCTATGTTAGATGGGTCAATGATTGCGAAGTCGTCTTTACTACAATTAATCCTATAAATATTCAGCAGAAAAAACCAGTACTAGTTAAAATATTAAGAACTTTTGAAGATTCTTATGATTTTGAGTATTCGTATGTAGGGGAAACAACAAAACAACAAGGAACGGCTGTTATTTTAGAATAAGGTTATTTGACCTTGGCCTAAATCTGTCTCATCAGATTCTTCAATTTTATTCTTAATTTCACTAACATCTACTACCTCAATTTCATTTGCAGAGACCTCAACTGGAGGGGTGAAGTCTAATGAATCAATTAAGTTAATTTGCTTTACTTTAGAATTAGTTAATTGATTGCCTTTAGCCTTAATACCTTTTAATGAAATAAACTCATCAATATTTACTATAGTATTTGGCTTTTGCTCTTTATTTCGATCTTTAGTATAAACTATTTCTATTACTGGCTTCCAATCAGTAGTAATGATCTCTAGTAATGAATTTTTATGTTCTGTAATAAAAAACTCTTCTCTATTTTCATTTTCTATTAAGAATCTTTTAAGGAAATATTTTTCTTTTATTCCGTCATAATATATTGCTGAAATAGGTTTTTTTGGAACCCATTTTTCTAAAACAATCATATCTTCAGAAAAGTGAGTAGTTATTTCTGGTGAAATAGTTTTTAAAGTTCCATTTTGTCTAATTACTAACAACTTGTCTTCACCACTAAATTCACCAAGAAGCTCTCCCCTACCATCAACATTTAACCTTTGAACAGCATCATCAAACCAGACTTTTCTTGGCTTTAATGTAGACACTCCTCTTTCTTTTAATTCAATTTTATTGATACTGTTTTTAGAAACAATATTACCTCGTGAGGACCTGCCTTTAATTATATGATCCGAAAAGTTTAAATCCCATTTTAGCTTTTTTAACTTTGCAGACTGCCTTAATAAAATAGTAACAATTTCAGCTTCCCCGTTAGGATTTGCAGAGAAATACACTACATCTGATTCACTTTTAGAGGAAGTTAAACTGTATGATTTATCTCTAGTTACTCCAGACACAGCAAACCTTTTTAAATAATAAAAGCTTTTATCTCCATCTTTATAAATCATATTATAAATGGTCCTCGTGTCTTTCTTTTTGAAAACAGCAGCATGTATAATATTTTTACCAATAAAAGTCTTCGAACCTACTTTAGTTATAACTACTTTAGAATCTTTTGTAAAGACAATTAAATCATCAATATCACTGCAGTCGCAAACATACTCGTCTTTCCTTAATGATGTACCAATAAAACCTTCTTCCCTATTTACATAAAGTTTTGTGTTTCTGATTACTACTTTAGTAGCATCAACATCATCAAATAATCTTATTTCAGTTTTTCTTTCACGATTCTCTGAATAATCTTTTTTTAATTTTTTAAAATAAGAAATAGAGAAATTAATTATATCATCAAGGTTATGCTTCACTTCTTTGATTTGATTTTCTAAATCAATAATCTTATCACTAGCTTTATCCTTGTCAAATTTCGATATTCTTTTAATTTTTATTTCAGTCAACCTAACAATATCTTCTTCAATGACACCTCTTTTTAAATGAGCTATAAATTTATCTAATCCATTCTCTATAGCCATTAATACACCTGGCCAAGTATCCTGATTTTCAATATCTCGATAAATTTTGTTTTCAATAAAAATTCTTTCAAGAGATGAGTAATGCCATTGATTCTCAAGTTCACCTAATTTTATTAACAGCTCTTGTTTTAATAAATCTACTGTGTTTTCAGTTGATGTTTTTAAAATATCAGAAACTCCTACAAAAAGCGGGCTATTATTTTCTATAACGCAGCCCAAAGGAGAAATAGATGTTTCACAATTAGTAAAAGCATAAAGAGCATCTATAGTCTTATCGGGTGATATACCATTTGGTAGATATATTAGAATTTCTACTTTTGAAGCTGTATTGTCATCAATTTTCTTAATTCTAATTTTACCTCTATCGTTAGCTTTTAAAATTGAATCAATCAAAGAGGTTGTCGTTGTTCCATATGGTATTTCAGAAATCAACAAAGTTGATTTATCCGATGTAGATATTTTGGCTCTTAGACGAACTTTACCGCCTCTTTTACCATCATTATAGTTTGAGAAATCTGCTATACCACCTGTAATAAAGTCAGGTAAAATACTTATTTTTTTTCCCTGTAAATGTTTTATTGAAGAGTCAATTAGTTCAACAAAATTATGAGATAAAATTTTAGTAGATAAGCCAACAGCAATACCCTCTGCTCCTTGTGCTAATAATAACGGGAATTTTACAGGCAGATTTATAGGCTCCTTTCTTCTCCCATCATAAGACGCTTGCCATTTTGTGATTTTCGGATTAAATATTACATCTAGGCCAAATTTAGATATCCTAGCCTCAATGTATCTTGATGCAGCGGCTCTATCTCCAGTTAATGTGTTTCCCCAATTCCCTTGTGTATCAATTAATAAGTCTTTTTGACCAATTTGAACCATGGCATCTGCAATACTTGCATCTCCATGAGGGTGATATTGCATGGTATGACCTACAATGTTAGCTACTTTGTTGTATCTACCATCATCTAAATCTTTCATTGACTGCATGATTCTTCTTTGAACTGGTTTAAAACCATCTTCAATAGCAGGAACTGCTCTTTCTAATATAACATAAGAAGCATAATCTAGAAACCAATCTTTGTACATACCAGTGATTCTGGTAATAGATTCATTGTTTTCTAATTGACTACTTTCATTTATATGTTCTGTCATTATTATTTTTTATTTTCAATCAAATCTAATTCAACCTTCAAATTATTTATAATAAAACTTTGTCTGTCTGGTGTGTTTTTCCCCATATAAAAGCTAAGTAAGTCTTCAATAGACATTCCTTCGTCTAACATTATTGGGTCTAATCTAATATTATCTCCAATAAAATGCTTGAATTCGTCTGGAGAAATCTCACCTAAACCTTTAAACCTTGTAATCTCAGGACTAGGTTTTAATTTTTCCAAAGCATTCACTCTTTCAATTTCAGAATAACAATAAATAGTTTCTTTTTTGTTTCTAACCCTAAAAAGTGGAGTTTGAAGTATGTAAATATGCCCCTCTTTAATTAGTTCAGGAAAAAATTGAAGAAAAAATGTGATAAGTAATAATCTAATATGCATACCATCAACATCAGCATCTGTAGCGATTACTACATTATTATAACGTAAATACTCGATAGATTCTTCAATATTTAAAGCTGCTTGAAGTAGGTTGAATTCTTCATTTTCATAGACTATTTTTTTCGTTAAACCATAGGAGTTTAAGGGCTTTCCTTTTAAACTAAATACTGCCTGTGTATTAACATCACGAGATTTAGTGATACTTCCAGAGGCAGAGTCTCCTTCTGTAATAAATAAAGTAGATTCTAGTCTACGTTCACTTTTAAGATCTCCTAAATGAATTCTACAATCTCTAAGTTTTTTATTATGAATACTAGCCTTTTTAGCTCTATCTCTGGCTAGTTTTCTAATACCTGAAAGTTCCTTTCTTTCTTTTTCAGCTTGAAGTATTTTTCTTTGGATAGAGTCCGCAATTTTAGAGTTTTTGTGAAGATAATTATCTAAACTATTCTTTAAAAATTCATTAATATAAGTTCTGACGGTAGGTAATTCTCCTCCCATATCAGTAGACCCGAGTTTTGTTTTTGTTTGACTTTCAAAAACTGGCTCCATAACTTTTATAGAAACAGCAGAAACTATAGATTTTCTAATATCTGAAGCATCATAGCTCTTATTATAAAATTCTCGGATTGTTCTTACCAAACCTTCTCTAAATGCTAATAAATGAGTTCCTCCTTGAGTTGTATTTTGACCATTAACAAAAGAATGATACTCTTCGCTATATTGTGTTTTACTGTGAGTAATAGCAACTTCTATATCTTCTCCTTTTATATGTATGATTGGATATAACGTATCGCTCTCATTGATTCTTTCACTTAATAAATCTTTTAAACCGTTTTCACTAAAAAACTTTTCCCCGTTAAAGACTATTGTTAAACCTGGATTTAAATAAACATAATTCTTGAGCATTCTAGAAATATATTCATTTCTGTATTTGAAGTTCTTAAAAATAGTATGATCTGGAACAAAAGAAACTTTTGTGCCTTTTCTCCTTGTGGATTCTGATTTATCCTCATGATTTGTTAGTGAACCTTTGCTGAATTCAGCAGCAACTGAATAACCATCTCTAGTTGATTCAACTCTAAAATACTCAGAAAGCGCATTAACTGCTTTAGTACCTACACCATTTAATCCAACTGCTTTTTTGAACGCTTTAGAGTCATACTTTCCTCCTGTATTCATTTTTGAAACTACATCAACTACTTTACCTAGTGGGATTCCACGACCAAAATCTCTTACAGTAACTTTAGTTTGATTTATAGAAACATCAATAGTTTTTCCTGCACCCATTACAAACTCATCAATAGAGTTATCTAAAACTTCTTTTAAAAGAATATAAATACCATCATCTTGGGAGGATCCATCGCCAAGTTTACCAATATACATCCCAGGACGCATTCTAATATGTTCTTTCCAGTCTAAAGAACGAATATTATCTTCTGTGTAATTATTATTTGACGGCATGAGAATAAATCTATATAAGCAAGTTGCTAATATAGTATATCATAATAAAAAAAGAAATCAAGAAACAACAAAGTAATTAACAAAAAACTATTGTTTGTTGAGAACGTGAAACTAAACTTTAGATCTGGTATTTTTTTAAACATTAAATAAGAAATGCATTACGTCACCATCACTAACAATATAGTTTTTCCCTTCAATGTTCATTTTACCAGCTTCTTTTACCTTTACTTCATTTTTATAAGTAACGTAATCATTATAAGAAATAACTTCCGCTCTAATAAAGCCTTTTTCAAAATCAGTATGTATTACTCCGGCTGCTTGTGGAGCTGTAGAACCAACTGGTATTGTCCAAGCTCTCACTTCTTTAACTCCTGCAGTAAAGTAAGTTTGTAAGTTGAGTAACTTATATGTGGACTTCAATAATTTTGAGGAGCCAGGTTCTGTTAAACCTATATCTTCTAAAAAAATCTTTCTTTCTTCAAAATCATCTAATTCATTTATATCCGCTTCTATACCAACAGCTAAAGTAATAACTTCAGCATTTTCATTCGAAACTAAATCTTTTATGCTATCAACGTAATGATTACCGATATTCGCACTAGACTCATCTACATTACAAACGTATAGAACAGGCTTATCAGTTATCAATTGTAAAGGAACTACAAAAGACAAATAGCTTTCGGCATCAAACTCAATAGATCTAACTGAGTTGAAAGATTCTAAATGAGCTTTAATTTGATTGAGAATTGCTAATTCTTTTTGCGCCTCTTTGTTTCCGGTTTTAGCAGTTCTAGCAGTCTTTTCTATTTTTTTAGTAACAGTTTCGAGGTCCTTTAATTGTAATTCAAGATCAATGATCTCTTTATCTCTAACTGGATTAACAGAACCATCAACATGAATAATGTTATCGTTATCAAAACATCTTAAAACATGGATAATAGCATCTGTTTCTCGAATATTACCTAGAAATTGATTTCCTAATCCTTCTCCTTTACTTGCACCCTTAACTAAACCTGCTATGTCTACAATTTCTACAGATGCTGGAATAACTTTTTCTGGGTTAACTAAGGTTTCTAAGACCGAGAGTCTATCATCAGGAACATTGACAACACCAATGTTTGGCTCAATTGTACAAAAGGGGAAATTTGCACTTTGGGCTTTTGAGTTTGATAAACAATTAAATAAAGTTGATTTTCCTACGTTTGGTAATCCTACTATTCCTGCTTTCATTAGTCTGTTGGATGCATAAATTGTTGCTTTCTTAATAAAGTATCTTCATTTTCAACATTATCATCATCGGGCACACAACAATCCACTGGACATACAGCAGCACATTGAGGCTCTTCATGAAAACCAACACATTCGGTACACTTGCCAGGAACTATATAATAAACCTCATCACTAATGGCTTCTTGATTATTATCTGCACAAACAGATTCACCATCAGTCAAAATCACGTCACCTTTTAAACTAGTTCCATCAGAATACCTCCAATCATCACTGGCTTCATAAATAGCGGTATTAGGGCACTCTGGCTCACATGCACCACAATTAATACACTCGTCGGTTATTATGATTGCCATATGATTAATGTTTTATAAATTTGTAACAAAAGTAATTCCAAAAGAATTTAAAAACAAGAAGTTAAATGAATTTAAATAACAGAATAGATCTTATATCTGAAATAGGTAAGTTTTTGACTAACTATTTAGATGAAAATTATGATAACTCAAAAGATAGTAATCAAACTGCTTTTGAAAAAACAGTAAAACAAGGTCAAATGAATAATCCTTGGTTTACAGATCAAAACATAAAGACTAACCTGACGTACTGGGCAAAAATATTAAATAAAAAATATTTAGCTCAGTGGATGAGTAATTATGATACCAAATATGTAAACAAAAAAAATATAGCAATAATTATGGCTGGAAATATTCCTTTAGTGGGGTTTCATGATTTTTTGTGTGTTTTTCTTGCAGGACATAAATCTATAATTAAATTATCTTCAAATGACAAACACATACTTCCATTTTTGACTAGTCTTTTAATTTCTAAAAATATTAATATTTCTGAAGATATTGTTTATCTAGATGGAATGTTAAAAAACTATGATGGAGTTATTGCTACGGGTTCTAACAATACTAGTAGGTATTTCGATTATTATTTTAAAAATAAAAAATCTATTATAAGAAAAAATAGAAATTCCATTGCAGTTTTAGATGGTACAGAAAATGAAAATGAACTTTCGTTATTAGGAAATGACATTTTTACATATTTTGGGCTTGGATGTAGAAATGTTTCGAAGTTATATGTCCCTAAAAATTATAGCTTTGATTCTTTTTATAACTCAATTTTCAAAAGAAGTGATTTAATTAACAATCATAAGTACGCTAATAACTATGATTACAATAAAGCAATTTATTTAATGAGTGAATATAAATTTCTTGATAATGGCTTTTTTATGATAAAAGAAGGTAATGATTTACATTCCCCTATTTCAACAATTAATTACGAGTTTTATGATGATATTTCAATTTTAAAAGATAGTATTACAAAACAAGAAAAAGAAATTCAATGTATCGTTAGTAAATTAAAAATTGAAAATAAAGTTGATTTTGGTGAAACTCAAAACCCATCACTAAATCAATATGCAGACAATATAGATGTTATGAGTTTTTTGTTAACAATATAGTTTAAAACTTATCTTAAAAAACTATAATATTTGGTGAATAATTATCAAATTTGTTCTTTTAATTTTATACTATGAAAAAACATAATTTTAGTGCAGGTCCATGCATACTTCCCCAGGAAGTTTTATTAAAAGCATCAGAATCTGTAATGGATTTTAATGAGAGTGGTTTATCATTAATCGAGATTTCACATAGAAGTAAAGCTTTTGTTGATGTTATGGATGAAGCTAGAGATACCGCTTTAGATCTTTTAAAGTTAAAAGGTAAGGGGTACAAAGTCTTATTTTTACAGGGTGGCGCAAGTACTCAATTTTTAATGTCTGCTTACAATTTACTTGAAACTAAAGCCTCTTACTTAAACACTGGTTCATGGAGTGATAAGGCTATTAAAGAAGCTAAATTATTTGGTTCTGTTAATGAACTAGCAAGTTCAAAGAGTTCAAATTTTAATTATATTCCTAAAGATTACGTAATCCCTAACGATAGTGATTACTTTCATTGTACATCCAACAACACAATATATGGTACTCAGATGAAAGAATTCAAATCATGTCCTGTTCCATTAGTATGTGACATGAGTAGTGATATTTTTTCTAGAGTATTAGATTTTTCTAAGTTTGACTTGATTTATGCTGGTGCTCAAAAAAATATGGGACCTGCTGGAACTACTATAGTGATTGTTAAAGAGGATGTTTTAGGAAAAGTAACAAGACAAATTCCATCTATGATGAATTATCAATTAATGATTAATAAAGACAGTATGTTTAATACACCTCCTGTTTTTTCTATATATGTTTCTCTTCTAACTATGAAGTGGCTTAAAAATTTAGGTGGAGTAGAAACCATTGACGAGATAAATAAAACTAAAGCTATTGTAATGTACTCTGAGATTGATTTAAACCCTCTTTTTAAAGGCTTTGCTGCTGTAGAGGATAGATCAACTATGAATGCTACTTTTAGCTTAGTTAATGAAGGCTTGAAAGATACTTTCGAAAACATGGTAAAAGAAGCTGGTATTGAGGGTATTAATGGACACAGAAGTGTTGGTGGTTATAGAGCATCAATGTATAATGCATTGTCCTTAGATAGTGTTAAAGTTCTTGTAGAGGTAATGAGTGAATTAGAAACAAAAGCATAAAAAAATGAAAGTATTAGCAAATGATGGTATTTCCAAAAGCGGAGCAGATAAGTTAATAAAAAACGGATTTGATATTATAACTGTTAGTGTTGAACAGGGTCAATTAATAAATTATATAAATAAAAACGATGTAGTTGTTTTATTGGTTAGAAGTGCAACCAAAGTTAGAAAAGACATTATCGATAGCTGTCCAGGTTTGAAAATAATTGGAAGAGGTGGTGTTGGAATGGATAATATAGATGTAGAGTATGCTAGAGAAAAGGGTTTAAAAGTAATTAATACCCCAGCATCTTCATCTTTATCTGTAGCAGAATTGGTTATAGCTCATTTATATAGTTGTGTTAGATTCTTACATATTTCAAATAGAAATATGCCACTTGAGGGTGATACTAATTTCAAAAGTTTAAAAAAAGCATTTGCTAAAGGAATTGAACTAAGAGGGAAAACTCTAGGAATAATTGGTTTTGGAAGGATTGGACAGGAAGTTGCTAAAATTGCAATTGGTATCGGTATGCATGTTATATACTATGATCTTCATAATGATAAAGTTAGCATAGAACTTAAGTTTTTTGATAATAAGAAAATAGATTTTAATCTTGAAAAATCTTCGTTTAAAGATGTTTTGAGTAAGTCTGATTTTATTACTTTACATGTACCTGCTCAGAAAGAGTATGTTATTGGTGAGAAAGAGTTTGATTTAATGAAAACTGATGCAGGAATTATTAATGCATCCAGAGGTGGGGTTATTGATGAAGTTGCTTTAAATAAAAACATTAATGAAGGTAAGATTTCATTTGCAGCACTTGACACATTTGAAAATGAGCCTAAGCCTGAAATAACGCTTTTAATGAATCCAAAAATATCTTTGACCCCTCATATTGGTGCTGCAACCAATGAAGCGCAAGACAGAATAGGAGTGGAATTAGCAGACCAGATTACTGAAATTTTAAAATAAAAAATGCTTGAAAGAATAAAAGAAAAATGGGGAATAACTTCATCTTTACAGCTGGTGGTTATATTCATTGTATTTGGAGTAACAGGTTCCGCTTCAACTTTAGTTTCTGGACCTGCTTTAGATTTTTTAAATATTCAAAAAGAGGCCTTTTATCCAATAATATATTGGCCCTTGAGAATATTGATAGTATTTCCAATATATCAAGTTTTATTAGTATGCTTTGGGTTTATTTTTGGAATATTAGTAAGTGTAATAACATTCCAAAAAGATAAATTTATATTCAACTTTTTTTGTAAAATGGCATCAAAAATGTCCAAAGCAATGCTAAGAGTTTTATCGGTTGGAATCCTTTTTAAGAAATAATTTACTTCAAAAGACCTTGATTGTTTTCTATTAATTTTTTAATCTTTGGACTGATTACAGCGTTACAATAAGGCTGATTCGAATTTAAATCATAATAATCCTTATGTTCAATTTCTGCTTCATAAAATCTAATTAGTAAACTGACTTCAGTCGTAATTAGATTTTGAAAAATATTACCTGAGGTTAATTTTTTTATATAATTATTAGCCACTAAAACCTCAGCTTCATCAGTACAAAAAATTGCTGATCTATACTGAGTTCCTCTATCGTTTCCTTGTTGATTTAATGTTGTAGGATCATGTGTACTGAAAAAAACTTCAAGCAAAGTTGTATAGGAAACAATATCTTTATCATATACAATTTCAATAGCTTCGGCATGTCCTGTAATACCCAAACAAATTTGTTTATACTTAGGAAAGGCTACTCCCCCACCAGTATAACCTGGTAAAACACCAATAACACCTTTTAATCTTGAAAAAATTGCTTCTGTACACCAGAAGCAGCCACCGGCTAAATACGCTTTTTTTAAATTACTCATAGTATAAAATCTAAAACTTATTTGTCTAATGATTAATAATTGGTAATTTCACATTAATATTTATTATTTACAATGATTAGAAGTAAAAATTTAAAAAAATCGTATAAATCTCTATCAGTTCTAAATGGAGTTGATTTAAATATAGATAGATCTGAGATCGTTTCTATAGTTGGTGCTTCAGGTGCTGGTAAAACAACTTTACTTCAAATACTTGGCACATTAGACACTCCTTCAAATAAAGATTGTGAGTTACTTATTGATGGTATTGATATTTTAAAATTAAAAGAAATTGAACTTTCAAAATTTAGAAATACAAATATTGGGTTTATATTCCAATTTCACCAATTACTTCCAGAGTTTACAGCAATTGAAAATGTATGTATTCCTGCTTATATAAATAAAAAAAAGAGAGCTGAAGTTGAGTTAAGGGCTGAAGAGCTATTAACTTATCTAAATTTAAAGGACAAATTAAATAGCAAACCAGATGAACTTTCTGGGGGTGAGCAACAAAGAGTAGCAGTAGCAAGAGCTTTAATTAATGGTCCAAAATTGATATTTGCAGACGAACCATCTGGGAATTTAGACACTCAAAGTGCAAATAATTTATATGACCTTTTTTTTAAAATTAGAGATAAATTCAATACTACATTTATCATAGTTACCCATAATGAAAGATTAGCAGATATGGCAGATAGAAAAATCGAAATTATTGATGGAGAAATAAATAAGAAAAATTGAAAAATCTTAGTCAAAAGGAATTAAAGTCTTTCTTAGACGAAAAGTTTGAACTATACAATACAACAAAGTTTATTCCAACAGACCCTATACAAATACCCCATTTATATACATCTAAAAAAGATATAGAAATTTCAGCTTTTTTAACGTCCATTATTTCTTGGGGAAATAGAAAGGTAATTATCAATAATGCTAAGAAAATGATGAATCTTTTAGATAATTCCCCATATGACTTTATTTTAAATCATAGTGAGAAAGATCTAAATTCCATAAACTCCTTTGTTCACAGAACATTTAATTCTCATGATCTAGTTTACTTTATTAAATCTTTAAAACATATTTATAATGAATATGGAGGTTTAGAATCTATTTTTTCTGATAATTGTATTAATAATTCAACACAAAACTCTATTCATGTATTAAAAAAAAAATTCTTTGAACTACCTCATGAAAAACGTTGTGTCAAGCACATAGCAGATCCATTTAAAGGTTCATCTGCAAAAAGAATAAATATGTTTCTAAGATGGATGGTTAGAAAAGACAGTAATGGTGTTGATTTTGGAATATGGAAAAAAATTCCAACTAATTACTTATCTGTACCCTTAGACGTTCATTCTGGTAACGTAGCAAGAAAATTAGGATTATTAAATAGGAAACAGAATGATTCAAAAGCACTTCTAGAATTAGATACTAAACTTAGAGAATTAGATCCTATAGACCCTGTTAAATATGATTATGCACTTTTTGGATTAGGTGCATTTGAATCATTTTAAGTTTATATTTTAGAATCTTTAATTTTAAAATCGTTAAATTTAATTTTATTAAACTTAAAAATTATGAAACTTAATCTATTTTTACTATCATTCTTATTTTCTTTTATTATTCACAGTCAAGATTTAAAATTACCTGTGGATACAATAATCAATAGCAGCCATACTACTAAGATAAAAAATGTTAATGTCGATTATTTGGCATCTACAGGAACTCAACCTGTATGGAACTCAAATGGAGAAGTTATAGCATCTTTATTTTACACTTATTATAAAAGGACAGATGTAAAAAACCAAAATGAAAGACCACTAGTGATTTCATTTAATGGAGGACCAGGATCTGCATCTGTGTGGATGCACATTGCATATACTGGACCAAAAATATTAAAAATTGATAATGAAGGATTTCCCGTTCAACCGTACGGAGTTAAAGATAATCCACATTCTATTTTAGATGTAGCAGATATCGTTTTTGTAAACCCTGTCAATACCGGATATTCAAGAATGATTCCTGATTCAAATGGAAAAATGCCAGATAAAAGTATATTCTTCGGAATTAATGCAGATATTAAATATTTAGCTGGTTGGATAAATACATTTGTTAGTAGAAATAATCGTTGGGAATCTCCAAAATATATAATTGGAGAAAGTTATGGTGGAACTAGAGTTATGGGGTTGGCTTTAGAATTGCAAGAAAAACAATGGATGTATCTAAATGGAGTGATTATGGTTTCTCCTGCAGATTATAAAGTATACAGTACTGGTGGAGCAGTTAGCTCAGCAATTAACTTACCTTATTTTACTGCTGCAGCTTGGTATCACAATGCTTTAAATAATAAGCTACAAGAAAAAGATTTATTAGAAATATTACCTGAATCAGAAAATTTCACAATAAACACCTTAATTCCTGCTCTTGCTAAAGGAGGGTTTATTTCAGCAGATGAGAAAGAATCTATAGCAGATAAAATGTCTTATTATTCAGGTTTAAGTAAAAAATCTATCCTACAACACAATTTAGATGTTCCTACTCAATTTTTTTGGAAAGATTTATTAAGAGATAAAAGTGGTTATACTATAGGTAGATTAGATTCAAGATATTTAGGTTTAGACAAAACTGAAGCAGGGTCTAGTCCTGACTCAAATGCAGAGCTTGATTCATGGTTACATTCTTTTACTCCAGCAATTAATCACTATCTAAAAAATAATTTAGGTTTCAAGACTGATTTGAAGTACAACTTATTTGGGTCAGTTCGCCCATGGGACAACAGAAATGATACTACAAGAGATGATCTTAGACAAGCAATGGCTCAAAACCCTTATCTAAAAGTTCTAGTACAATCTGGTTATTATGATGGAGCCACAACATATTTTCAAGCAAAGTATACAATGTGGCATGTTGACCCAAGTGGGAAAATGAAAGACAGGTTTACTTACAAAGGCTACAGAAGTGGTCACATGATGTATTTAAGATCTGAAGATTTAGAATCATCAAACGAAGATTTAAGAGAATTTATTAATAATTCTTTATCAAATGGAAAATCTGCTAAATATGAATAAGAATTTATTCTTGAGTTTTTTAGTTTTACTTATTTTTTACGGTTGTACTAAAGATTTTGTTTTACAACCTATTAGTCTTAAAACTATTTTACAATCCTCAGAACCAAATCTATTTACATCTGTTGATGGTACTACATATTTGAGTTTTATATCAACTGACCTTAGTTCTGAAGAGAGTAAACTTTACTTTTCAACATTAGATTTAGACAACTTAAAATGGAATAAACCTAGTCTTATAAATAGCTCAGATGATTGGTTTGTTAACTGGGCAGACTTCCCTAGAATCACTGCTAATAATTCCAATGGATTATCTGTTCATTATTTGCAAAAAAGTGGTGAAGATACTTACTCATATGATATTAAAGTAATGAATTCAAATGATGGCGGAGCTAATTGGAACAAACCTTTAAAATTACATACTGATAATACTAAAACTGAACATGGTTTTGTCTC
>CAJVXR010000002.1 GCA_913009535.1 uncultured Flavobacteriales bacterium
TAACGCTATTAATTCACAATTTACAGCTGTTAATTCTTTTCAAGATTTCAATTAATTACCTAAAAAAGGATACCTGTAATCTGTAGGAGTTACAAATGTTTCTTTTATTAACCTTGGAGATACCCATCTTAATAAATTAAGAACACTTCCAGCTTTATCATTTGTTCCTGAACCTCTAGCTCCTCCAAATGGTTGTTGTCCTACTACTGCACCTGTTGGTTTATCATTTATATAGAAATTACCAGCACAATTTTGAAGAGCTTTAGTAGCTTTTTCTATTGCGTATCTGTCAGTTGCTAAAATTGCACCGGTTAGAGCGTAATCACTTGTTGAATCAACCAACTCTAATGTTTTGTCAAATTCATCATCTTTAAATACGTAAATAGTCATTACAGGACCAAATATTTCTTGGTGCATTGTTTTGTACTTTGGATCTTTTGTAACAATTATTGTTGGTTCTATAAAGTAGCCTTTTGACTTATCATAATTACCTCCTGCTATAATTTCAGTGTTACTATCAGATTTAGCATCATCAATGTATTTGGCTATTTTGTCAAACGAATTTTCATGAATGACTGCTGTAATAAAGTTATTTGTGTCTGCTGGAGAACCCATTTTTATAGATTTTAAATCCATAATAAGATTATTTTTAACCTCGTCCCATATGCATTCAGAAATATAACTTCTCGATGCAGCACTACATTTTTGGCCTTGGAATTCAAAAGCTCCTCTAACTATTGCTGTTGAAACTTGAGCAGGGATAGCACTTTTATGTGCAACTATAAAATCTTTACCACCAGTTTCACCAACAATTTTCGGATATGTCTTGTAATTAGAAATATTTTCTCCAATATTTCTCCATAATTTTTTAAATATGTTAGTTGACCCTGTAAAATGGAGTCCACTAAAATCTGGACTACTAAGTACGGTTTCTGTAATCATTTCTGGATCTCCAAAAACAACATTAATTACTCCATCTGGAACACCAGCTTCTTTAAATACATCCATTATTATTTTAGCCGAATAAATTTGACTATCACTAGGCTTCCAAACTACCACATTGCCAAGCATAGCCATGCATGCCGGAAGATTACCTGCAATAGCAGTGAAGTTAAATGGTGTAACAGCATATACAAACCCCTCAAGTGGTCGATATTCTACTCTATTCCAATAATCAGATGTACTTTCTGGTTGATTGTTATATATGTCGGTAACAAATTGAACATTGAATCTCAAAAAATCAATAAATTCACACGAAGCATCAATTTCTGCTTGATGTATGGTTTTAGATTGTGCGATCATTGTAGCAGCGTTAATTTTAGACCTGTAGGGACCAGCAATTAATTCAGCAGCTTTTGAAAAAATAGCAGATCTTTGTTCCCATGGTAAATTTGCCCACTGCTCTCTTGCAGCTAAACAACCACTAATTGCTTGTTTTATATGTTTTTTATCAGCTATAAAGTATTTGCCAACTATATGTTTGTGATCGTGAGGAGGTGAAATTAGTTGATGATTATCGGTTGTAATATTTTTTCCATTAATATAAAAAGGAATTTCAATATTGCTATTGAACATTTCATTATATGATTCGAGAACTTCTTCCCTATGTTTTGAACCTGGTTCATATGCTCTAACTGGCTCATTAATTGCTAACGGAACTTTGAAAAATCCTTTACTCATCGAAAAATATTTATAGGTTAATTATATAACTAAGCGAAGATAATCATAAAAAAAATTAAAGAAAATTAATTAAGAGCAAAAGGGGCGCTTAATTTAAATGAAGGTATTGTCACGTTGAACTTTCTAGTAGTAGCTAGATCTATCATTTTGTAGTGACCTTTCATAGACCCAAAAGGAGATAGTAATAAACACCCAGAATTGTATACATGTGTTTCGCCGGGATTAAGAACAGGTTTTTTTCCGATAACTCCCTCACCATCAATATTTTCATCTCTGTTTAATGAGTCTAAAATTGTCCAATGCCTAGAATTTAGCTGAACAGTATCTTTACTTCTGTTTTCTATAGAAACAATATAGCCAAAGGCGAAATGAATTTTATGGTTCTTATAAAAAGTACCTTCAAAATTTTGTTTTACTTCAATCTTTATGCCTCTTGTAACTTGTTGTACCATTGTTGGTGGATAAATTTTATTATGTATTAAAAGTAATTAAAAAAAAATGATTTTTGGTAGTTTAAAATTTAATAAAACCAATTTTGTTAGTTATTTATATTTACCGAGTTAATTTGATTAAACCCGATAACTCTATCATATCTTGAACCAAAATCGCGGTAATAAACAATAACTTTGTAATTGTTTTCTGTTTCATCAAAATTACCACTAATAAAACCACTTTCTAACATATTTTCACCATCCAAAACAGAGTATTTGTAGTTGTAAAAACCTTGTTTTAGTTTTAATTTAGCTTCGTAGCTGTTTTTAAAACTATTATAACTCATTTTATTGGTGTCGCTTAATTGATACCCGTTAAAATTTCCAGAGACATAAATAGACTTATTGTTATCTAACTTATCAATATTTAAATAAAAATGAACGACTACATAATCCGCTTCAATATCGACATCTTGAGCATCTACTGCTGTAACTAAAAAGTTACCGTTAATGTCTGGGTTATATGAGTACGTACTACTATTTCTTGGTGTGTCAGGATACAAATAATTATGATAAATATCTTTAAGATCAAATGTCCTAATATTTAAATCTGAGCCTCTAATATTTTTATTTTCAAAATATAAAAATTCGTTTCCGCCATTAAAGCTAGCCTTTGAATTGTATTTGTAAATTAGTTTATTTCCAATTGTATATTGCGGTTTTAAATCACTTATAGATTGGTTTAGGTTATTATTCTGAATAATTAATGTCTTTATTGTTTTTTTTGGATTATTAATTTTTGATGCTATTATCTCAAATTGAACTACTTGTTTTTTGTCTATATAACTTAAATCTCTATCTCTAAAAATGCCAATTTTAACACTAGACAATGCCTCATATATCACAATTTTTTTACTAAAAATTATTTCTTCATAATCGTTAAATACTGAAATGATATAATTTCCAGACTTTATGATTTTAGTATTTTTATTAGGAAGATTTAGTTCGTAATGACTGTAAATTTGGTATGTGTTAAAAGAATTCTTGTAATTCTGTATTTTAGTATTATCGTATCCTTTTAAATATTCTGATTTTGATAATTGAGATTTCGTCCAATCAAAATTGTAATGATCTACTCTGTAATAATAATCTTCTTCATATCCATTTAAAACATCAAACTCAAGAGAAAAAGAATTGTTTAAACGAATTACAGGAAATTCAATTTGTCTAGACTCGCTTTTAACAATAATACTTTTTACAAATTCTGGGGGGTATACCTCTTTAATTACCTGGGATCTAACAGAAATTTGACAAATTAAACTCAGAATTATTACTAATATTGATTTATACATTTTATAAGGCTTAATTAATGATAATTATTTATATCTAATAATGTAGTTTTTTTGTAAAAATAATCAAAAATTTATGATCAAAACATTATGATAACTATAATATTAATTTGTATTTTTGCAGCGATTTTAAACGACTAAATTCACATTCTTACTATGTCAAATGACATTCATATAAAAAAAGGTTTAGATATCAACCTTGTAGGTGAAGCCGAAAAAATATTAGAGCCTGCGTTAATGAGTAAATTTTACTCAATTCAACCAACTGATTTTCATGGAATTAATCCTAAACTTAACGTAAGAGTTTCTGACAAAATTTTAGCTGGAGATATATTGTTTTATGATAAATCCGATGAAGTTTTGAAGTTTGCTTCACCTGTTTCTGGAGAAATTGTTGATATTATTAGAGGTGAAAAAAGAAAAATTCTTTCTGTAAAAATTTTAGCAGACAAAAAACAAGTTTTTAAAAATTCTGGGAAATTAGAAAATGATTCCTCACGTGAAAAAATATTAGATTTCTTACTTAGTACCGGTTGTTGGTCTTTTATTAAACAAAGACCTTATGATATAATTGCTGATTATAAGTCTGCTCCAAAATCTATATTCATTTCAGGTTATTCTTCTGCCCCTCTTACTGCAAATTTAGATTTCACACTAAAAGATCGTAAAAATGAAATACAAGCAGCTGTAAGTGTTTTAGATAAGTTAACTGAGGGTAAGGTTAATGTTTCTCTAGAAAAATCTTCAAAATCTATTTTTAGAGATTTAAAAAATATTGATATATACAATGTTTCAGGTCCACATCCCTCTGGTAATGTAGGTACTTTAATTAATAGAGTTGATCCTATTAACAAAGGGGAATCGGTTTGGACAATTTCTGCTCAAGATTTAGTTATTATTGGTAATATGATTTTAACTGGTGAGTTTAATGCTGAAAGAATATTATCACTTTCAGGATCCTCAGTTCATAGCCCTAGATATTTTAATGCTTTGATTGGATGTGAAATTGAATCTATCATAAGTAACAAAGGAGTTAATAAAAGTGATAATAATAGAGTAATTTCTGGGAATATATTATCAGGTAAAAAAGTTGATTCAAATGGTTATTTAGATTATTACAGTAATTCTGTTACTGTAATTCCAGAAGGAGATGACTATGAGTTATTTGGTTGGACAAAGCCAGTATTTGATAAAGTTTCAGTTTCTAGAGCACTAACTTTTTCTTGGTTATTTCCAAACAAAAAATTTGATTTAACCACTAACACTAATGGTGAACATAGGGCTTTTGTAACTACCGGAACATATGAAAAGGTTTTTCCTTTAGATATTTATCCAATGCATATACTCAAGGCATGTATGTATAAAGATTTAGATGAAATGGAAGTTTTAGGCATGTATGAAGTTGCCCCGGAGGATTTTGCTTTAACAGAGTTTGTATGCGTGTCTAAACAACCTCACCAAAAAATAATTAGAGAAGGTTTAGACTTAATGAAAAAAGAAATAGGATAATTCATGGGATTAAAATCAACATTACATAATCTAAAAGAAAAGTATAAAGGTCAGAAAATGGCCCCTGCGTTTAATGCTCTTCACACATTTTTATACCTACCCAACGAAGTAACTCACGGAGGTACTCATATTAAAGCAGCTGATGATTTAAAAAGAACAATGAATACAGTAATTTTATCATTAGTTCCTTGCCTAATATTTGGTATGTTCAATGCTGGATATCAGCATTACAGAGCTGTTGACGCTGCTAATGGTATTGTTAGAGAGGTCTCTTTACTTGGAAACTTTATTACTTGGGATAATCTTATTCTTGGCGCAATAACTGTTCTTCCCTTAGTAATAGTTTCTTATGCCGTTGGTTTAGCTGTAGAATTTTTATTTGCAGTTATTAAGGGGCATGAAGTTGAAGAGGGTTATTTAGTTACAGGTATGTTAGTTCCACTTATTGTTCCAATTGATATTCCTCTATGGATGTTAGCTGTAGCTGTAATATTTGGAGTTGTTATTGGTAAGGAAGTTTTTGGAGGGACAGGGATGAATATTCTAAACCCAGCTTTAACTATACGAGCATTTTTGTTTTTTGCTTATCCAACTTGGATGAGTGGTGATAAGGTCTGGGTACACCAAGCAGTCGAAAGAACTGGTACTGCTGAGGCAATTTCTGGTGAAACCATCTTAGGTAGTTATGCTCAAAACCAAGAGATTATTTATTCTCTATCTGAAATGTTTTATGGTTTTATTCCTGGTTCTGTTGGTGAAACATCTAAATTATTAATAATATTTGGTGCTCTTATTCTAATCTTTACAAAGATTGGTAGTTGGAGAATAATTCTTAGCACAATATTAGGTGCATTAGTAATGGGACTAATATTTAATCTTGTTATAGATACTGGTGTAATTGGAGAGTCAAGTAAGTTTTATGGTTTAATGAGTGTTCCTTACTGGCAACATTTATTAATAGGAAGTATTTTATTTGGAGCTGTATTTATGGCTACTGATCCAGTTAGTGCGTCACAAACGAATAAAGGGAAATTTATTTATGGGTTTTTAATTGGTTTTATATCCATTATGATTCGCGTATTTAATCCTGCATATCCCGAGGGTGTATTTTTAGCGATTTTATTAATGAATGTCTTTGCCCCAACTATTGACCATTATGTTGTAAAAGGAAACGTTAATAGTAGATTGAATAGAATGAAAACTAAAACTGCTTAATAATGGAAAAAAGAACAGATAAAAACTTATACACATTACTCTTTGCTACTGGGATGGTAGTTGTTGTTGGTTCATTATTAGCTTTTGTTGCTTCTTCATTAAAACCGAAGATTAATGAGAACAAAAGAATAGAAAAACAACAAAATATATTGTACGCAATGGGCGTACATGAAAATGAAGGAAAGGGCAATGTTGCATTTATTGAGGCTAGTAAAGTTGCTAGTGAATTTTCAAAATACATAAAAAAACAAATTGTAATCACTGGTGATTTGGATATCGTTGAGAACAATGATGCTTATTTAATAGATATCAAAAAAGAACAAACAAAAGCGAAGGCTGGAGAAAAACGTCAATTGCCATTATTTATTGGTGAAAAAGAAGGTAAAACATATTATATCGCTCCAATTAGAGGGATAGGTTTGTGGGATGCTATCTGGGCGTATGTTGCTATTGATGAAAATATGATAGTCCAAGGTGCTTATTTTGATCATAAAGCTGAGACTGCGGGATTAGGTGCGAATATCAAACAGAGATTTTTCATGGACGACTTTATCGGAGAACATCTACTTGATGAAAATGGTATTTTTAAAGGTATTACTGTTTCAAAAAGTAATTCTGATCCAACAAATAAAATTAAATATGATAATGAAGTTGATGCTATAGCAGGTGCGACAATCACAGGAGATGGTGTTTCAGCTATGATAAAGAATGATCTGAGATTGTATCAATCATATTTTGAAAATTTAAAAACTAACTAGTATATGGGTTTATTATCAAGTAAAGACAGTAAATTAATATCTGATCCATTATCGGATGACAACCCTATTACTATACAAGTTTTAGGAATATGCTCAGCTTTAGCTATTACTGCAGAGTTAAAAGCATCTATAGTAATGGCTGTTTCTGTAATATTTGTTATGGGTGCTGGTAATGTTGTTATCTCATTAATTAGAAATATAATACCATCTAAAATCAGAATTATCGTCCAGCTTACAGTAGTAGCTGCATTAGTAATTGTTGTGGATCAAGTTTTAAAAGCTTACTCATATTCTTTAAGTAAGGAGCTAGGTGCCTTTATTGGCCTTATTATAACAAA
This sequence comes from uncultured Flavobacteriales bacterium, assembly GCA_913009535.1. The sequence goes on from CAJVXR010000002.1 coordinate 7,281, forward strand.
TTGTATTATCATGGGTCGTTTTGAAGCTTTTGCCCTAGCAAATGGAGCATGGAGATCTTTCTTAGATGGAATTGGTAATGCATTAGGATATGGGCTTATATTAATTATTGTTGGTTTTTTCAGAGAACTATTAGGCTCAGGAACATTACTCGGTTATGCAGTTTTGGGAGACTCTATTGAAAAAACTGGGTTATATAGTATAGGCTACGAAAATAATGGATTTATGTTATTAGCCCCTATGGCCTTGATTGTTGTAGGATTAATTATATGGGTTCAAAGATCTAGAAATACTAATTTAATTGAAGATTAAATAAAATTTATTTATATGGAGTATATAGAATTATTATTTAAATCAATTTTTATTGATAATATGGTATTTGCTACCTTTTTAGGTATGTGCTCTTATTTAGCTGTTTCAAAAAAAGTTGATACAGCTGTTGGATTAGGAGCTGCAGTAATTTTTGTTTTAACTATTACTGTACCATTAAACTGGCTTTTAGACAAATACATTTTACAAGATGGTGCACTGGCTTGGGTCAGCGAAGACTTTGCAATTTATGACTTAAGTTTTTTGTCTTTTATTATGTTTATTGCGACAATAGCTACTATGGTTCAGTTAGTAGAAATTATAGTAGAAAAGTTTAGTCCATCTTTATATAACTCACTTGGTATTTTCTTGCCTTTAATTGCAGTGAATTGTGCTATTTTAGGTGGTTCTTTATTTATGCAATCTAGAGAAATTCCAACTCTATCTCTAGCACTGACCTATGGAGTCGGTTCTGGTATTGGATGGTTTTTAGCAATTTTAGCAATTGCAGCAATTAGAGAAAAAATTAGATACTCCAATGTACCTGCTCCACTTAGAGGTCTTGGAATTACATTTATAATTACTGGACTAATGGCTATTGGCTTTATGAGTTTTGGTGGTATGCTAACTGGTGGAGATGAAGAAGATGTGAAGAAAGAACTAACTACTGAGTTAGTAACAGATGTTGCAGTTGAAAAATTAGACAATGAGTTATTTTTAGAAAACAAAAAAGAAGTTAATTAATATGATTTTAGCATCACAAACATTAGGTACCGTTTTTATTACAATTATTGCTTTTTTAATTGTATCACTATTATTGATTAGTGTGCTTTTATTTGTTAAGCAAAAATTATCTCCATCTGGCCCAGTAATGATTACTATTAATGGTGAAAAAGAAATTGAGGTTGCTTCGGGAGAGACCTTACTAACCACTTTGGGTGCACAGAAAATATTTTTACCATCAGCTTGTGGTGGTGGTGGTACATGTATTCAGTGTGAGTGTCATGTTAACAGTGGAGGAGGAGAAGCATTACCTACTGAAGTACCTCATTTTACAAGAAAAGAAATAAAATCAGGTGCTAGACTAGCATGTCAAGTTAAAGTTAAACAGGATATGAATATTAGTATTCCTGAGGAAGTATTTGGTATAAAAAAGTTCGAAGCCACTGTCGTTAGAAATTATAATGTAGCATCATTTATTAAAGAATTTGTGGTTTCTATTCCTGATGATATGGGATATAAGGCAGGGGGATATATACAAATTGAAATTCCAGAAGGAGAAGTTAATTTCTCAGATATGGATATAACGGCCCATCCAGACGAGCATGAATCACCTGATAAATTTAAGCCTGAATGGGATAAATTTAATTTATGGCCGCTTGTTATGAACAACAAAGAGTTAGTAGATAGAGCTTATTCGATGGCTTCTTATCCTGCAGAAGGAAAAGAAATTATGTTAAATGTTAGAATAGCTACTCCACCATGGGATAGAAACAAAAATGGATGGATGGATGTTAATCCTGGTGTAGCTTCTTCTTATATTTTTTCTAAAAAAGCTGGTGATAAAGTTACTATTTCTGGCCCTTACGGTGAATTTTTTATAAATGAATCTGATTCTGAAATGCTTTATGTAGGTGGTGGGGCAGGAATGGCTCCAATGAGATCTCATCTTTATCATCTTTTCAAAACTTTACAAACTGGTCGTAAGGTTAGTTTTTGGTATGGAGGTAGATCAAGAAGAGAGCTTTTCTACTTAGATCATTTCTATAAATTAGAAAAAGATTTTCCAAACTTTAAATTTTACTTAGCATTATCAGAGCCAATGCCTGAAGATAATTGGAATGTTAAAACAGATTTAGACGCTAAGGGTGATGGTTTTGTAGGTTTTGTACACAATTGTGTTATTGACAACTATTTAAGCAGTCATGAGTCACCTGAAGATATAGAGCTTTATTTTTGTGGACCTCCATTAATGAATCAAGCTGTACAAAAAATGGGTGAAGATTTTGGTATTCCCGATGAGCATATTAGATTTGACGATTTTGGTGGATAAATTTTAAGATTCCTATGAATATACCTCTTTCAAAACAAGAACTTCATAACTTAGCAATGAATCATGTTGGTAAAGATTTAGAGTCTAGAGGTTTTGAATTCATAGCTGTAAATAGTAAGCTTAAAAAAAACCCTCAATTTGTCTGTATCGATAAAAATAAACAATACTATTTCGTAATTGTAAAAGCTATTTTGCTTCCTGAAAATCCTAATAATTATGACTTAGTTTGGATGGCTAAGTTTAAGCAACATGCTAAATCCCACGATTCAAAGGTTCTTTATGCTGGAGTAGGATTAGCTAATTCAGAGAATAAAAATAAACCAGTATATTTAAACAAAGATTATTTTATTGAGTATAATGGAATTCAAGTAATTGATGACAATTTAAACTAATGCGCTACCTATTATTTTTTTTTATTCTTTTTAATTCCTGTGTAAATAATACTGATAAGCAAACTATTTTAAGAGGGGATATCTATGGGACTACTTACAGTATTGTATATTTTTCTAAAGTTGACTTACCATTAAAAGTTAAAATTGACAGCATATTTAATTCCATTGATATGTCTATGTCAACCTACAATTCAAACTCTTTAATTACTAAAATAAATAATAACAAAGAAGTTTTATTAGATGATCATTTTAAGTATGTTTTTAATACATCTAAAAAAATATATTATGAAACCAGTGGAGATTTTGATCCATCTATTGGTCCATTAGTTAACTCACTCGATTTTGGTCCCAAAACCAATAATATTTCAACTGATAGTTTAATGAAATTAGTTGGATTAGATAAATTTAAAATTTTTGAAAATAAATTACGTAGACCTCTGAATTCTTTTTTAGATTTTAATGCTATCGCTAAGGGCTATAGTGTAGATATGATTTCAGAGTTTTTGTTATTTAATAATGTTGCTAATTTTTTAGTTGAAGTAGGGGGAGAGATTAGATCTAGTGGTATGAATTTAGCGGATGACCGAAATTGGAGAGTAGGCTTAGACACTCCTACATTTGATGGCTCACAGAACGAGATTTATAAAGCTTTTAATTTGATAGACAAATCCATGGCTACATCAGGAGTTTATAGGAAATTTAAAATTGATAGTTTAGGTAATAAATATGCTCACATTATTGATCCAAAAACTGGGTATTCATCCAAAACTAATATTTTAAGTATTACTGTAATTGCTGACAATTGCATTGAAGCTGATGCCTATGCTACCGCTTTGCATTTAATGACTTTAGATGAAATTAATTTATTTGTACAAAAAAACAATAAAATTAGTGTTTTTGTAATTTTTAAAGATGAGAATAACAAAATCCAAGATTTGTCTTTAAACAATTTTCCTTCTATTTAGTGCAGACTGGAATAATCTCCCCTTTTTTAATAGAAAATTTATTTATTTCATCAACAGATAAACTAACTGTATAATCTATCTCTTTAACTTTAAAGCCTGCATTTTTAAGTTTCATAAAATAATCAATACCATATACCCTAACATGATCATATTGACCAAATATTTTATTCCTTTCATCTTTGTCTGTTATCGAATCATCTTGAAATGTAGATTCCCTTTTCATATCTATTGGAACTTGAAAAATTCCAGTTCCATCTTTTTTAAGTACTCTATATAATTCTTTTATAGCTTTTTTGTCATCTAAAACATGTTCTAATACGTGATTACATAGTATAAAATCATATGTATTGTCTTTGATTGGAAGGTTGCAAATGTCAGCTTTTATTTTTGCTATTGGAGAGTTTAAATCTATAGTGTCATAATCGATATTACTTAATTTTTTAAATTTTCTATAGAATGCCTGTTCGGGTGCAAAGTGTAATAGTTTAATTTTTTTTGTAAAAAAATCTGTTTCATTTTTTAAATATAGCCAAAGTAATCTATGTCTTTCCAAAGAAAATGTAGATGGGGAGAGTGCGTTTTTTCTGAGATTATTATATCCATATGGTAAAAAAGTACTGAAAGATTTTTCATCAATCGGATCTGTAAATTTATTACCTTTTAAAAAGACACCTAAAATAGGTTGGATTATAAAACTAATCTTTATTAGAAAAGTTCTAGAAAATGTGTTTAATATCAGTTTAATTAAGTTATTCATACTTTTTTGAACTCATTTTCTTCATCTGATGTAATTCCTAGAGCTTCATATATATAAGAGAACGTAGAAAGTAGTTCTGGTTTTCCATTAACTATTGCGATATTATGCTCAAAATGAGCGCTAGGTTTATTGTCTAGTGTAGTTATGGTCCAGCCATCATTGTGATGTCTTATTTTATGTGTTCCTTGATTTATCATAGGTTCTATTGCAACAACCATTCCTTCAAGAAATTTTTTTCCTTTCCCTCTTTTTCCATAGTTAGGCATTTCAGGCTTTTCATGCATCGATCTACCTAGCCCATGACCAACTAATTCCCTAACTACACCATAATCTCTTTTTTCACAATAATCTTGAATAGCAAACCCAACATCTCCAACTCTATTTCCAACTTTAAAATTTCTTATTCCTTCATATAGGGACTCTTTTGTAGTATTTAGAAGTTTGTTGGTTTCTTCTGAAATATTTCCTATTGCAAATGTATATGCGTGATCTCCATAAAAATCATTTTTTAATACCCCGCAATCTACAGAAATAATATCTCCATCTTTTATCGGGTTACTATTTGGGATTCCATGAACTACTTGACTATTTGGACTAATGCATAATGTATTAGGAAAATCGTACATACCTAAAAACCCTGGAATCCCATCATTAGACCTTATGAAATCTTCCGCCAGTTTATCCAATTGCAAAGTAGTTACTCCTTCTTTAATTTCACTAGCTATCATTCCTAATGTTTTTGAGACAAGTAATGCACTTTCTCTAATTAATTCAATTTCTTCATTAGTTTTAATAACGCTCATTTTATATAAGGGATTCTTGAGTCATAGAAATAGGTTTTTTTATACCCATAAGTTTTAAAATTGTTGGAGCAATATCTCCAAGGATACCATCTTTAATGTTTTTAATATCATTATCTATGATAATTACAGGAACTGGATTTGTTGTGTGCGCCGTGTTAGGACTTCCGTCGGGATTAATCATAGTTTCACAATTTCCGTGGTCTGCTATTAATATAGTTGTGTATTCATTTTTTAAAGCGCTTTGAATCACTTTCTCTACACATTGATCAACTACTTCACATGCTTTTATTGCTGCTCGCATACTGCCTGTATGACCAACCATATCTCCATTGGCGAAATTTAAACAAATAAAATCTTGGTTCTTTAACTCTAATTCTTCTACAAGTGAGTCCGTAATTTCAAAAGCACTCATCTCAGGCTTAAGGTCATATGTAGCTACTTTAGGTGAGTTTTTTAATATCCTAGATTCTCCAATAAATTTATCTTCCCTTCCACCAGAAAAGAAAAATGTAACATGTGGGTATTTTTCAGTTTCAGCAATTCTTAATTGCTTTTTATTATTTTTTTCTAAAACCTCACCCAAACTATCTTTTATATTTGATTTATTAAAAATGATATTAACATTTGAAAAAGAGTTGTCATAATTTGTCATGGTAACAAAGTGAAGATTCATTTTTTTCATACAAAACTCTAAATTATCTTCTTGGGATAACACTTTAGTCAATTCTCGACCTCTGTCTGTTCTAAAATTAAAAAACAAAACGATATCATCTTCACAAATAGTTGATATTGCTTCTCCTTTACTGTTAATTTTTATTATTGGTTTAATAAATTCATCAGTACATCCATTTTTATAATTTACTTCGATGCTATTTGCGATATCCGTAGTCTTTTCTCCCTTACCATAAACTAAAGCATCATAAGCTAGCTTTATTCTTTCCCATCGATTGTCTCTATCCATCGCATAATATCTCCCAGTTATAGAAGCTATTTTTGTTGAACTATTCTTTACGTAATTTTCTAAATCATGTATGTAATTTTTTCCTGACATTGGATCAACATCTCTTCCATCTGTAAATCCATGAATATAAGATTCGACATTATACTTATTTGAGATATCTATGAGTGCCTTAAGGTGACTAGTGTGGGAGTGAACTCCTCCATCACTAACTAAACCTAAAAAATGTATTTTTTTATTATTGGACTTTGCGAAATTGAAGGTATCGACGATAGTTTTTTCATTTATAAAGGAGTTTTTTTTGATAGACATGTTAATCTTGGCTAAATCCTGGTAAACAATCCTACCAGCTCCTAAATTCATATGACCAACTTCACTGTTACCCATTTGCCCTTCAGGTAATCCTACATGTAATCCATCAGTTCTTAATGTTGCATACGGATACTTACTGTATAAGTTATCTATATAATCCGTATTAGCATTATCAATTGCTGAAACCAGTGGGTCAGGAGAATTGCCCCACCCATCTAATATCATTAAAATCACTTTTTTTTTCATTAAAAATATTGATAATCAAAGATAAAAAAACATATTTAGGCTTTCTTTGTTAATTAATATTATTTGTAATAATAATTACAATCCAACTAAAATATAATAAATATCATTATAATTTATTTAAATTAAAGTTTGTATCGACCTCATAAGGTTTTTTATTTTTTTCAAAAACTATTGCTTTTTTGTTTCCTTTTAAAAAATAATCTTTTCCATCTATTATTAGAAAACTCCCTTCTCTTAGACCAATAACTTTTTGAGAGTTAAAAAAATGAAATTCTTTAATTCTAGTTTCTCTAGTTTCTCCCATATGCTGATTGTTAGCTATTGGGTCTTGATAATGTGGATTAATATTAAATGGAATAATGTTTAATGCCTCAAAACTAGGTGGATGTATAATTGGCATATCATTACTAGTGCAAATCGAAGGACCACATATATTAATTCCTGCACTAGTTCCAAGATAAGGTTTTCCACTTGTAATTACCTTTTTTAAAGTACTAGTCAAATCGTTATCAATAAGTTGTTTAAGAAGTAAAAATGAGTTACCACCTCCAATAAATATTCCGTCTGAATCATTTATTGCTTTTTTTAAATCTTTAAACTCATGAATACCATTAATATGAATTCCTAATTTTTTAAAAAAACTAAATGCTATACCTGTGTATTTTTCATGACTTAAGCCGTTAGGTCTTGCGTAAGGAATAAATAATATTTTTTTTGAATCTTTAAATAAAGTTTTTACCTCATCCTTTATATAATCTAAATATGTACCGCCAAAAACCGTTGAAGTACTAGCCAAAATCATTCTTTTCATATAATAAATTTAAAAAAAAATCAAGTTTTATAATTCAAATTAAACATACTGATTATATTTGTAGAATGCTACTATATGTTTTTAATTTATTTATAAGTGGAGCCGAAATTGCAATAATTCTTTTTATTGCTGTTATTTTTTTAGGAGCTGATAAGATACCAGAACTTGCTAGGAATTTAGCTAAGGGTATTAATGAAATAAAGCATGCTACAAATGATATTAAAAGAGAAATTAACTCATCTTCTGAATCTGTAAAAAAACATTCTATAACTAAAGATGTAGATAAAGAGTTATCAAAAGTTAAAAAAGACCTTGAAGAGTTTTCTGGCTCAATAAAAAGAAAGCTTTAATTTATTTAATTTTTCTACTGATAGTAAGTCCATCTCTAATTGGTAAGATTACATTATCCATATCCTCTCTTTGACTTAGTAATTTATTATACTTTACAATAGCTTTTGTAGATATATCTTTTTCTGATATTGGATTTAATACCTTTCCATCCCAAAGTACATTATCAGAGAGTAAAACTCCTCCTATTTTTAATTTACTAATTAAAACATCTAAATATTCAGGGTAGTTATTTTTATCTGCATCTAAAAAAATTAAATCAAAGTTATTATCCATAGTAGGAATTACTTCTAATGCATTTCCTAAATGTTGGATAATGTTATCATTAAAAGGAGATTTTTTAAAATATTTCCTTTGAAGATCATATAACTCCTCATTAATATCTACTGTATGAATTCTACCATCCTTAGTTAGCCCTTCAGATAAACATAATGTCGAATAGCCCGTAAAAGTACCAATTTCTAATATTTTTGTAGGACTAATAATTTTAGAAATAATACTTAATAGCCGACCTTGATGTGCTCCGCTTATCATTCTAGGTTGAAGTACTTTTAAATTAGTCTCTCGATTTAAATCTTTAAGTATTCTAGGCTCTTGCTGGGAGTGTTTAATTATATAATCTTCAAGATGTTCATTTATATAATTCATAAATTATATTAATTGCTTTAATTTTTGAACGAACATATAAATATCTGTAAAGGAATTATACAATGGAGTGGGTGCACAGCGTATAACATTTGGATCTCTCCAATCGGTTATAACACCCAGATCAGTTAAGTTTTTATGAAAATTTTTATCCGGGTCACTAATTTCTAATGAAATTTGACAACCTCTTGATTGCACATCTTCAGGAGTTATTATTGTAATTTTTGTGCTGTTAAGTTCCTTTAAAAGAAAATCCAAGTAGCTTGTTAGTAAGTTAGATTTTTTACATAGAGCTTCCATTCCGGCGGAGCTAAAAATTTCTAATGATGCTTTTATTGCAGCCATTGCTAAAATAGTTGGAGTACTAATTTGCCAACCTTCAGCACCTACCATCGCTTGATAGGGTTCCCTCATATTAAATCTATTTTTCAGATCATTGCCCCACCATCCTCTGAACCTATTAATATCATTATTATAAGCATGTCTATCGTGGACAAAACATCCAGATAAATTTCCTGGACCTGAATTTAGATATTTATAACTACACCAAATTGCAAAATCAGCTCCAACCTCATGTAGATCTAACTTAACGTTACCAGCAGCATGAGCACAGTCAAAACCAACCATAGAATTGTATTTGTGTCCTAATTCCGTGATTTTTTTTAAGTTAAAATATTCTCCAGTATAATAATTTACACCTCCAATTAAGATTAGTGCTATTTCATCTTTGTTTTCCAAAAAGATATTTTCTAAATCATTGTATTTATTTTCTTTATTTTTAGTTTCCCATAGAATTATTCCATCATCAATATTATGACCGTGATGAGATAGTTGTGACTCAACAGCATAAATATCTGAAGGAAAAGCATCAGCCTCCAGAATAATTTTAAACTTACTTTTTGTCGGTCTATAAAAAGAAACCATCATAAGGTGTAAGTTTACAGTTAAAGTATTCATTACAACAATCTCTTGTGGTTTAGCTCCAACTATACTAGCCATTTCATCTGTAAGATAGCTATGGTATTTAAGCCAAGGTTTTTTTGCATTGCTCCAACCTCTAACACCAAGATTAGCCCAATCTTCCATTTCTTTATCAATAAAAGACTTAGTTGATTTAGGTTGTAGTCCTAAAGAGTTGCCACAAAAGTATATAAGTTCTTCTTTATTTGAGTTTTTTGGAATATGAAAAAGATTCCTATAATCGGAAAGTGAATCTTCTCGATCTAGTTGTTTAGCAAAGCTTAATGAGTTTTCTAATTTAATCAAAGTTATATGTTTTTATTAAACAAAAAAAAATTATAAATATAGGATTTTGATTTATTGATTTTGATCAATTATTTCAGAAAACTTGTACTTAAATCTTTTAAATCTAGGGTCAGATACATTAATTATATATCTATTATTCTTGTTGTTTTTCTTAAAATCCTGATGATATCCTTCTGCTTTCCAAAATTTAAGAAAAGGATAAGCTTTAGCTGCAACATTAACTTTTAAGGAATTTGTAATCTCTTCAACTTTTTCATTAATGATTTCTTTTTGTTCTTGATTTTGATAAAAAATTATAGATCTGTATTGTGTCCCATTATCAGGGCCTTGCCCATTTATTTGCTCAATATTTTGAGTACCAAAATATACTTCAACTAATTGTGAAAAGCTTATTAGTTTAGGATCATAAATTACTTCAATTGTTTCTGCGTGTCCAGTTCTTTGTGTATTAACAATTTCATAAGTGGGGTTAGATGTAAAACCACCTGAATAACCACTGATAACTTCATTTACTCCAATTATACTCTCGTATATAGCTTCTACACACCAAAAGCAACCACTTGCAAAATAAGCTCTGTGAATTACCTCTGTATTTACTAGAATAGGATCTGAGTTTATGATTAACTTTTGCCTATTTGACTCTTGAGCTTTTGAGCAACTTCCGGCTAATATTAAAATTATAATTACTAATTTATTTATCATGAATATAAATATAAAAAAAAAGCTCCTATAAAAATAGAAGCTTTAAATTATTTATGTTAATATTTTTTAAATCTTAGAAAAAACTTTTTCCATTTTAGTTGTTTGTTCGTTTGCTAACTCTTCATCAACTAATATTCTACCACTATGCTCATCGGTTATTATTTTTTTTCTAGAACCAATTTCCATAATAATTTGTGGTGGTATTGTAAAATAAGATCCACCGGCAGCCCCTCTTTCTATCGGAACTACAGCAAGTCCATTCTTAACATTATTTCTTATTCTTGTATAAGCTGAAACTAATCTTTCTTCAATATCTTTTTTGCATTTATCAGATTTGATAAGCAAAGCTTCTTCTTCCTTTTTTGTCTCCTCAAGGATAGTATTTAATTCACTTTTCTTGTGTTTTAAGTGTTTTTTTCTCTCTGATAATTTCAATTTAGCTTCATCAATCACCTCATTTTTATGTTCAATTTTAGCAAAAAATTCCTTTATGTTTTTTTCCGCTAACTGTATTTCTAATTCTTGAAACTCAGTTTCTTTAGTTATCGAATTAAACTCGCGATTATTTCGAACATTTTTTTGTTGTTCTGTATATTTTTTTATTAAAACTTTAGCTTCTTCCATAAGATTTTTTTTCATCTTAATCTGCTCGTTTATTGTGTCAACTGAATCGGTTAACTTCCCTAGTCTTGTAGTAAGGCCAGCAACTTCATCTTCTAAATCCTGAACCTCTAATGGAAGCTCTCCTCTTACGCTTCTAATAGTATCAACTCTTGAATCAATTAATTGCAAATCGTATAAAGCTCTTAATTTATTTTCTACTGTGATTTCTTTCTTTTTTGCCATGGTTAACTATATTTTACTGGATTACTATTAGTTTCTGTTAAAACGATTGCAAAATTAGTAATTTTTTCTGTAAGAAAAGTATGTATTACGTTTTTTGTGTATTGTTCACTTTCGTAATGTCCAATATCTGTTAATAATATTTTTTTATCAGCCTTAAAAAAATCATGATATTTTAAATCTGAAGTTATATATGCATCTGCCTTTGAATTAATTGCATTATCAATAGCAAAACTTCCTGAACCTCCCAAAACTGCTACTGTTTTAATTTTTTTGCCTATAAATTCAGAGTGTCTAACTAGTTTTGTATTCATTTTATTTTTTAAGTGACTTATGAATTTTTCTTCATCCATACTTTTATTCAGCTTACCAATCATTCCTAATCCAATATTTTGATTAATGTTATCTAATGAAATTATTTCATAAGCAAATTCATCATATGGATGATTTATTTTTAAAGCACTTAAAATTTCAGTTTCTTTATGCATTGGAAATGTAAAAGAGATTTTAACCTCTTTAACTTCTGTTTGAATACCTTTAATTCCTATGACTGGTTTTGATCTTTCATTTCCTCTAAAAGTTCCAATTCCATTAACTGCAAAACTACACTCATCGTAATTACCAATTGTTCCTGCACCTGAATTAAACAATTTAGTTTTTATGGCTTCTAGATTTTTGCTTGGCATGTAGGTTGTTATTTTTTTTATTGTACCTTTTTTTGGAACTAAAATCTTACTGTCTTGCAATTCAAGTTTATCACATATTATTTTATTTACTCCAACAATCGAGTTATCCATTGCAGTGTGAATTGCAATAATTGAAATCTTATTTTTGATACACTTATTTACAATCCTTTCAACATAATTTTTATTCGTTAGTTTTTTTAGTCCATCAAAAATTATCGGGTGAAAACTTACAATTACATTACATTTTTTTTGAATAGCTTCATTCACGACACTTTCAATTGTATCTAAGCAAACAATTATTCCATTTACTTTATATTGATCATCTCCAACTATAAGCCCTACATTGTCATAGTCTTCAGCATAACAAAATGGATACTTGTCGTTAAGTATTTTAATTATATCTTTTACAATCATTTCTTTTTGTATTTATTATCAAAGATAAATAATTACTTTAGTTGGATGAAATTGATAAGAAAGTTCTTGTTTTTTATTTCCCCTTTGTATTATATGGTTTCTTTTATTAGAAACTTATTGTATGATACTTCTCTACTTAAAACAACTAAGTTTAATCTACCAGTAATAGGAATTGGTAATTTAGCGATAGGTGGTACCGGTAAGTCTCCCATGATTGAGTATTTGATAAATTTACTTTCTAACGAATTTGATATAGCTACTTTAAGTAGAGGCTACGGTAGAAAAACAAATACTTTTAAAATTGCTACCAAAGATTCATCTCATTTTGATATTGGAGATGAACCACTTCAGTTTTACAATAAATATGATAATTTAATTGTTTCTGTTGATAATAATAGAGTTAATGGGATTAAAAATTTACTACAAATATCCACCCCTCCTGAAGTAATTCTATTAGATGATTCTTACCAACACAGAAAATTAATTCCAGGTTTATCAATTTTATTATCTGATTATAGTAATCCTTATTACGACGATTATATTTTGCCATTTGGAGATTTAAGAGAGCCTCGTTCCTCTAGTAAAAGAGCAGATATAGTAATTGTAACGAAATGTCCTAATAATTTATCTAGTAGTAAAAAACTTGATATAAAATCAAAGCTTCAATTAAAAGTAAGTCAAAAATTATTCTTCAGCTCTGTTGATTATTCTAAAAATGTATTTATTGGAAGCAAAAACGTAGAGTTTATAAATTTCATCACCCAAAAATTTACTTTAGTTACTGGGCTCGCTAACTCAAATCACTTAGTGAATTATTTGTCTGAAAACAATTGTGATTTTAATCACATTAAATTTAAAGATCATTACAATTATAAACCCAAAGATTTAGATAATATTGATATTAATGGAAATATTCTAACAACAGAAAAAGATTATGCAAAATTAGTTGATAAATTTCCTAAAAGAAATATCTATTACTTACCTATTAAAGTAGTTGTTGATTCTAAACAAGAATTCGACAAAATAATTCTTAATTATTGTAGATAATTAATTAATATGTTTTTGAGCTTTATAGGAAGATCTTACTAATGCACTACTTTCTACGTGTTTAAAACCTAAGCTTAAACCTATATTTCTATATTCATCAAATTCGTCTGGAGTTACAAATCTTTTTACACTTAAGTGTTTTTTACTTGGCTGTAAGTACTGGCCAATTGTTACAACATCGACATTAGCTTTTTTTAAATCATGTAAAGTTTCTATAACCTCTTCTTTAGTTTCTCCTAGTCCTAGCATAATTCCTGATTTTGTCCTTCTTTGTCCTTGATCTTTCATATACTTTAATACCTTCAAGCTTTTTTCATATTTGGCTTGGATTCTAACTTCTCTAGTCAATCTTTTTACGGTTTCAATATTGTGAGATATAACTTCTGGTTTTGCAGCTATTAACCTATCAATATGTCTTTCTATTCCTTGGAAATCTGGTATTAATGTCTCTAATGTAGTTCCTGGATTCATTCTTCTTATAGCCTCTATAGTTTCAACCCACATAAGACTGCCCATGTCTTTCAAGTCATCTCTGTCAACACTAGTGATAACTGCATGCTTTATGTTCATGATTTTTATTGATCTTGCAACCTTTTCTGGTTCTGACCAGTCTAACGATTCAGGTCTACCAGTCTTTACTCCACAAAATCCACATGATCTTGTGCAAATATTTCCTAAAATCATAAAGGTAGCAGTTCCTTCTCCCCAACACTCACCCATGTTAGGGCAGCTACCAGAAGCGCAAATAGTATTAAGTTTGTACTTATCTACTAGCCCTCTTAATTCAGTGTATTTTTGACCAGTTGGTAGTTTAACCCTTAACCATTTAGGCTTGGGTAATATTGACTGAAATTTTGTTGTTGTTTTAATGCTTTCCATAAATTATCCTCAAAGATATGAATTAAGTCAAATAAATAACTATAATATTGATAAATACCACACTCCAAAACCTAATAAAAATATTATTCCAAGTATACTTAATAAGTGCATTATTTTTGATGGTCTATACTTTTTTGGGGTATATGAACTGCTGATCAATATGTAATTTATTATAGCGTAGAAAGGAGCTGTTATAAATGACACTATTGTTGCGATTTTAACTAGAGCGCCCATTTCTGATATAAAATTAAAAAATATAAAAATAGTACCTAGTATAAGAACTATTAGCCAAAATAGGTATCCGTTTTTAAATTCTTTATTAAAAATTAACTGAGTGGCTTTATCCATTGATCTTGGCGAAGCATCTAAAGTTGTTATCGTTGTACTAAACATTGTAGTGAATGTGGCTAAGCCTATTATTATATACGCCCAGGATCCAAAGTTCGAGGTATACATCTCAATTAATTGGTTTGCAAATACACTAGCTGAGTTACTGAAACTTAAATTATTGTTATTCATTACAAAATAGCCAAGTAGCATAAAACTAATTCCTAAGATAATAGTTCCTAAATAGCCTATATTAAAATCAAATAAAGTAGTTTGCATTTTTTGTCTTCCATCTGTCTTTTTCTTTTCAATTGTCCATAATGAATGCCAGACAGAAATATCAAGTGGGGCAGGCATCCAGCCCATAAAAGCTATCAAGAAAATAATTTCACTATTATTTTTGGGCAATACTTGAGAATAATCAATTTCATATGTAAAATTATTAAATGCTAATATTGTAGCAAAGACAGTGCTAATAGCTAATATTAAAATTACAATCTTAATCATCCTATCCAGCATTTTATATTTTCCAAAATATAAAAGGATAGCGCATAGAGATAAGATTATGATTGTCCAAACTTCAACGCTTATTATATTATTGGTTAAAGAGCTTGCAATACCAGCCGTAACTATAGTAACAGCAGTTTGAATTGTAAACATTGTAGCAAATGAAATGAGGATATAAATTCTTAAAATATTTTTACCCAATTTTTTGTAACCTTCCAATAGGCTTTCTCCAGTCGCATTAGCATAACGCGGACCGTATTGGAAGAAAGGAAACTTAAATAAATTAACTAATAATAATGCCCATATCAAACCAATACCAAAATCTGCACCAGCTCTTGTTGATTGAACCAAATGTGAAACACCAATTGCAGCACCTGCAAATAGGATACCTGGACCTAATTTTTTTACAAAACCAAACATAGATCAATTATTCTGATGAACAGTCTTTAAACTCTTCAGGAAGTTTTCCACAGTAGCCACAAGGATCATTATTTTTATTTAACATAGGATTTTGACTAGCACATGTGCCTGAAAATTCTCCATCCTTTTTAGCCCATATTTTAATACTAATTCCAAGGACCGCTAAGCCCATAAAAATTATTGTAATTAAAATTAATCCCATAGTTCTATAATTATTTAGTAGCTTATTGCTATCTAATTTGTTGTTCTTTGTTTTTTAATGATTAGTGATCTAAAAGTAAGTTATATAATATTCACTTCATTTTCCAACTTTATATCAAAAATAAATTGAATAGCTTTCTCAATACTTAAGGAAAATTCAAGGATCTCTTTTCCTGTTGCGTTACCATAATTCACCAATACGAGTGCTTGATTTTTATGTACCCCATAGTCCTTTATTCTTTTACCTTTAAACCCAGCTTTTTCAATTAGCCATCCAGCAGGAATTTTATAATTTTCATTTGATATTTTATAATTAGGAATATCATTGAAGTTAAGTTTTAACTTTTCTAGTTGTTTCTTTTTAATTATGGGGTTTTTAAAAAAACTCCCACTATTTCCTATTTTTTCAGGATCTGGTAATTTTTCTTTTCTTATTTGAGTTACAATATTAGCGATATCACTTATTTTAGGTTTTACTATACCTAATGATTTTAGTTTTTCATTTATGGAACCATAATCAACTTTTAACTTATGATTATCGTGGGTTAATTTTAATTTTACACTTAATATAATATAATTTTTATTTTTCTTAAAAATTGAATTTCTATATTCAAACTGACAATCAACTTTAGAAAATTCTGCAATTTCATTTGTCTTAATATTAAGTACTTCACAAGAAATAAATACATCCTTTAATTCAACTCCATAGGCGCCTATATTTTGAATTGGTGCTGCACCTGTGTTTCCAGGAATTAATGATAGGTTTTCAATTCCTCCAAGATTATTTTTCAAACACCATTTAACAGCTTCGTCCCAGTTCTCTCCTGCTTTTATATTTACTTCTGTATAGTTGTTATCTAATTTTTTAGAGTTAATACCTTTTATGTTTAAATGTATTACTAACCCTTCAATATTTTTTGTAATTAAGATGTTACTACCACCGCCAATAAATACCTTTTCTTTTGTCTCATTTGAAGATATAATTTTTTTTAATTCGTTTATTGATGAGACGCTAGTGAACTGATTTGCTATAGCATCAACTCCAAAAGTATTATGGTTGATTAAAGAAAAATTATTTATAATTTTCATTAGCTATTGTATTTTTCTAAAGCTTTCTTTAGAATTTGGGTTGAAGTTTTTAAATCCTTCTCATTTAATACATATGCAATTCTTATTTGATTTTTACCTAAACCTTCAGTGGAATAAAATCCTTCTGCAGGTGCAACCATAATGGTTTCATTATCAAGATTAAATTTTTCTAACATCCATCGAGCAAAGTCACTAGCATCATCTACTGGCAGTTCAACAACACAGTAAAATGCACCTTTAGGAGTGGCAACCTTTAATCCATCAATTTTTCTAAGTTCATAAATTAATAAATCTCTTCTTGAGACATATTTTTCATTAATTTCTTCAAAATAACTTTGAGGAGTTTCAAGAGCAGCTTCACTTGCAATTTGAGCATAAGTTGGAGGGGATAATCTAGATTGTGCGAATTTCAAAACTGTTTTAATCACACTTTCATTTTTGCTAACCACACAACCTATTCTAGCACCACACATACTATACCTTTTAGAAACACTATCTATCATTATAGCGTTCTGTGATATTGAGCTTTCTTCCATTATAGAGTAGTGTGAATATCCATCGTAAGTAAATTCTCTATATACTTCATCAGAAATTAGAAATAAATCGTGCTTTTTGACAATTTTAACTAATTTTTTTATTTCTTGTTTTGAGTAAAGATATCCAGTAGGATTATTTGGATTACAGATTAAAATAGCCTTAGTTTTTTTTGTTATTAATTTTTCAAAATCTTCAATAGGAGGTAATGAAAAATCATCTTCTATAGTAGAAACTACTGGTACAATTTTCAAGCTATTAGCCACTGAAAATCCATTGTAATTAGCATAGAAGGGTTCAGGGACTATTAGTTCATCATCCTTATCCATAATACTCCCAAAAGTGAATAAAAGGGCTTCACTAGCTCCACTAGTGACTATTATTTCTTTAGAATTAACATTTATATTTTTTGTATCATAGTACTTACTTAATTTACTTCGATACTGTTCTGACCCTTCAGACCTTGAATATGCTAAGACCTTAATATCATTATTTTTTACGGCGTCCAGTGCTATTTTTGGGGTTTCGATATCAGGTTGACCAATATTTAACTGATATACCTTGACACCTCTTTTTTTTGCATCTTCAGCGAAGGGAACTAATTTTCTTATCGGAGATTCTGGCATTAAAATACCTTTATTTGAAATTTTCGGCATTAAATTATTATTTAAAATTCTTCAACAATACTTTTAGGTTTTTTTTTGGCAATAACTGCTTTTGAGTTGTCTTCAACTTTACCTTTTATCGTTAGTAATACTGTTGGGTTTGTAGCATTTGAACCAACAGAAATTGTTTTTTTAAAGGGCATTACTCTTCTAGTGTCATATTTCACTTCAATCTCTCCATTTTTACCTGGTAAAATAGGTTTTGCTGGTTTTTTTGGAATTGTACAGCCACATGAAGCTTTAACATTAGTGATGATTAGCGGCGAATCACCAGTATTAGTGAATTTAAAAACTCTAACTCCATCTGCACCTTTTTCTATAGTTCCGTAATCAATCACATAGGACTCAAATTCAATTTGAGCTCCATTATTTTGTGCATAAACAGTTAAATTTATTACGACTACACAAATTATTAATATTAAGTTTTTCATTAAATTTAGTTTTTATTTTTTTTAAGTAAATTAAGGAGATAAATATAATTATTATTCCTTAGATAAAGAAATATAAGTACTTTTGTAAATCAATTTATAATTTATATTAATTATGAGTGTTTTACCAAACTATATTTCTTCTGATGTTGAACAAAAATGGTATTCATATTGGTTAAAAAACAAATACTTCCATTCTATCCCTGATGATAGGGAGCCTTATACTATAGTAATTCCACCACCAAATATTACAGGAATTTTACATATGGGGCATATGCTCAATAATACTATTCAAGATATTTTAATTAGAAGGGCTAGGTTACAAGGGAAAAATGCTTGTTGGGTTCCAGGCACTGATCATGCTTCAATTGCAACTGAAGCAAAGGTTGTAGATAGTTTAAAAAAACAAGGAATTAACAAGAATGACTTAGACAGAGAAACTTTTTTAAAACATGCTTGGGAGTGGAAAAATAATTATGGTGGAATTATCTTAGAGCAACTAAAAAAGTTAGGATGCTCTTGTGATTGGGATAGAACTAAATTTACTATGGATGATTCTATGAGCGATTCTGTAATTTCAACATTCATAGATTTACACAAAAAAGGTCTTATTTATAAGGGCTATAGAATGGTTAATTGGGACCCGGATGCTATGACAACCCTGTCTGATGAAGAGGTTAACTATATAGAAAGAAAGGATAACCTTTATTACATAAAATATAGAATTGAAAATGAAGATAATTTTATTACAATAGCAACTACAAGACCTGAAACAATTTTTGGTGATAGTGCAATTTGTATTAATCCCAACGATATTAGATTTGAAAATTTAAAAAATAAAAGAATCATTGTCCCAATTTGTAACAGATCTATTCCAGTTATTGAAGATGATTATGTAGATATTGAATTTGGGACAGGTTGCTTGAAAGTTACACCTGCACATGATTTAAACGATAAACTAATAGGGGATAGGCATAACCTCGAAGTTATAGATATTTTAAATGATGATGCTTCTTTAAATAAGCATGGATTAGAGTTTGAAGGAAAAAATAGATTTGTTGCTAGAAAAGAGGTTGTAAAAAAATTAACTGAATTAGGTTTGTTAGATAAAACTGAACAAATAATTCATAATGTTGGAGTCAGTGAAAGAACTAATGCTATAATAGAACCAAAGTTTAGTGATCAGTGGTTTTTAAAAATGGAAGAATTAGTTAAGCCTGCTATAAAGTCAGTGTTAGAAGATGATGAAATTAAATTATTTCCAAAGAAATTTGAAAACACATATAGACATTGGTTAGAAAATATTAGAGATTGGAATATATCCAGGCAACTTTACTGGGGTCAACAAATCCCTGCCTATTATTATGGCACAGCAAAGGAAGATTACGTTGTTGCAAGCAATATTGAAGATGCATTAATTATTGCAATAGAAAAAACAAACAATAAAAGTTTAAAATTAACTGATTTAAGACAAGAATCTGACGTTCTTGACACTTGGTTTTCATCTTGGTTATGGCCAATAAGTGTTTTTGATGGTATTAATAATCCAGATAATGATGAAATAAATTATTATTATCCTACAAATGATTTAGTTACCGGTCCAGATATATTATTCTTTTGGGTGGCACGTATGATAGTTGCAGGTTATGAGTTCAAGAATGCTAAGCCTTTTTCAAATATTTATTTGACTGGATTAGTTAGGGATAAGCAAAGAAGAAAAATGAGTAAGTCATTAGGAAACTCACCGGATGCATTGAAATTGATTAAGGATTATGGTGCGGATTCTGTGCGTGTAGGTTTACTACTTAGTTCATCAGCAGGTAATGACTTAATGTTTGATGAGTCTTTGTGTAAGCAAGGTAAATCCTTTTCAAATAAAATATGGAATTCATATAAATTAATTAATGGTTGGGATGTTAAAGAAATTGATCAGCCTGACTATTGTAAATCATCAATCCAATGGTATGAAAATAAGTTTCAATCTGTTTTAATTGAAATAGAAGATCATTTTAGTAAATATAGACTTAGTGATGCTCTGATGTGTGTTTATAAGCTTATTTGGGATGATTTTTGTTCTTGGTTGTTAGAACTTATTAAGCCTGAATACCAGCAACCGATAGATAAATCTACTTTCGACTCGGTTATAAAAATAGTTGAAAATAATTTAAGAATTCTTCATCCATTTATGCCTTTTATCTCTGAAGAGATATGGCAAAATATTTCAGATAGAGATCCAAGTCAAGCTTTGATAATCTCCAGATGGCCTTCTGTTAATGAAATTGATAAAACTATTATTGAAGATTTTAATTTTATTTCTCAAGTAATAAGTGGTATTCGAACTATAAGAAAAGAGAAAAACTTATCCTTTAAAAATCAAATTGAGCTACATGTTCTAAATAATGAAAATTTCCCCTCTAATTTAGATTCAATGATTATAAAACTATGTAATATTAGTGAAGTAGTCTACACTGAAAAAGAAGTAGATAACTCTCTTTCATTTAGAGTTAAATCAAACAATTACTATATACCAGTTGATAACAGTAATGTAAATATTGAGGAAGAAATTATTAAACTCAAAACAGAATTAAAATATACAGAAGGTTTTTTAAACTCGGTTCAAAAGAAACTATCTAATACTAGATTTGTAGAAAATGCTCCAGAACAAGTGATTCAAATTGAAAGAGTAAAGGAACAAGATGCGATATCTAAAATTAAAGCTTTAAAAGACTCGTTGAATAGCCTAGATGAGTAGATTTTTTAAATATTTGCAATTATATCTTCTGCACCTTTTACTTTTTGATTTAATTTGACATTTATCTTCGTATTAAGAGGTAAAAACAAATCAACTCTTGACCCAAATTTTATAAAACCGGCATCCTCTCCTTGATTAACTTTTGAGCTTTTTTTAGCATAATTTACAATTCTTCTTGCTAAGGCTCCAGCTATTTGTCTATAAAGAATCTCTGCAGATGATTCATTTTTTATAACTATAGTTGTTCTTTCATTTTCTGTACTAGATTTTGGATGCCAAGCAACCAAGTATTTGCCCGGGTGATATTTAGAAAATAACACTTCTCCACTAACAGGATACCTTGTTACATGAACATTAATTGGTGACATAAAAATGCTAACCTGAATTCTTTTATCTTTAAAATACTCGGGTTCATAAACCTCCTCAATAACTACTACTTTCCCATCCACTGGAGATACTACATGGTTATTTCCAAAGCTTGTAATTCTCTTAGGGTTTCTAAAAAATTGTAAAACTATTATAAGCTGTCCAATCAGAAATAGTTGTATATACATCTTGTATTCAATAGAAAAATAATCCAATAGAAGGAATATTGTTACTATTATGCTAAATGTAATTAATATGATTTTATGACCTTCTTTATGAAACATAATCTAAAAAAATTAAAAATAAATATATAAATGGGGAAGCGATTATTATACTATCTAACCTATCTAACAGCCCGCCATGACCTGGAAGGATTATTCCGCTATCCTTTACTTGAGCCTGTCTCTTGTATTTTGATTCAACTAAGTCACCTATAGTGCCAAAAACACTTACTATGATGCCGATAAATAGCCAGTTTGAATTTGTTAATGAAGTCTCTGTAAAATAGCTAATTGCATAACTACCTAGGCATGTAAAAAATAAGCCTCCAAAAAATCCTTCAATAGTTTTATTTGGGGATACACTTTCAAATAGCTTTTGTTTCCCAAAATTTTTACCAATTATAAACGCAAACGAATCATTTATCCAAGCAAGTACAAAAACACCTAATATAATTCCAGAATTAAAACTCGAAAAGAACATTGGTATTAGAGCAATAAAAACAAAGGAACTGGATAGGTAAAAAGTAGAAGCTATATAATTTTTAGATAAGAATCTTGGTAGATTTTTTTTTACAAAAAGATCTCTGATTAAAAATATTAAAACAAAAACACTAAAAACCAGTAGTATTTCTTTGCTTTCGTTAAAAAAAGAATTGCTAATTAAAATATATTCAAAGTATGTAAAGTACAGGTATAAAAAAACAAATATTAAATGTGAAATAGTTCTTTTTTGATTAACTAATCTGCTAAACTCTATATTGCAGATTACCCCAAAAACAAATATTAATATTATGAATGCTATTTGTGACTTTAGTGATAACAAAAATAATGATGCGTAAACTAAACCAGAAACTGTTCTCTTTAAAAGTTCTTTCAACTTAATTAATTATTGGTTTTCTAACAGTATCAAATATAAGTTTTTTGAACTACTTCCATAGCTTAAAAAATCTTTATCATTACAATCTTTAAAATGCTTTAAATTAGTTATGTTACTTGGAATTAATTTTCCGCTATTTTTAATCCCTGCTAATCCTTCACTTATGTTATTGATTAGTTGGTCAGTTTTAGCTAAAATTATTATATCTGCTGGAAGTTCAGCTAGTTTTTTTTCTGCAACTTGATTAGAAGATATTAATATAGATCCATCATCAGCGATTAAATATTCACAGGTAGATACAAGGCATATAGAATTTTCATTTATATTTTTCGAAAAAGAATATTCTAACTTAAATCTTTTAGATATAGTTTTATCAATGCAAATTAAATTAGATATGTCCCAACTATTTTCATTTAAAATTAATGATATATTTTTATTTACTTCATTTTCGTTATCAGAGTACAAAAATTTACCTCCATTTTGGATGAAATTTTTAACAAACCTATTATCAGTTGGAGTTTCAAGTTTAGGCATGAAATCACTTTCCTCTTCAAAACTAGCCTTGCTAGAGGTTTTTGGTTTTTTACCTTTACTAAATATGTTTTTGAAAAAATTCAAATCAGAAAATATAAATTACATATATACCCAAATATATAAATTCAAATATTAATTATATGTATATACATTATGAATTTATCACTTCTTTATCAAAAGGCCTCTTGCCAAATATTTTTTCTAAATTATCTTTAAAAATAACTTCTTTATCTAATAATACTTCTGCTAGTTCTACTAATTTACTTTTGTTATTTTGTAATAATTTAATAGCTCTTTGATATTCTTTTTCAATTATTGATGAAATTTCTTTATCAATTGTTTCTGCAGTTTTTTCACTATATGGTTTTGTAAATCCATATTCATTCCCATTAGAAGAGTCATAATATGTTATATTTCCAACTTTGTCATTTAATCCATATACTGTAACCATTGCTCTGGCTTGTTTTGTAACCTTTTCTAAGTCACTAAGTGCTCCAGTTGATATTTTATTAAATATGACTTTTTCTGCTGCTCTACCACCTAATGCAGCACACATTTCATCTAGCATTTGCTCAGGTCTTACAATTAATCTTTCTTCTGGTAAATACCATGCAGCACCTAGAGATTGTCCTCTTGGTACTATAGTTACTTTAACTAATGGAGCCGCGTGTTCCAACATCCAACTAACTGTCGCATGCCCAGCTTCATGATACGCTACAGCTTTTTTCTCTGCTGGAGTTATTATTTTATTTTTTTTCTCTAACCCACCAACTATTCTGTCAACAGCATCTAAAAAATCTTGTTTACCCACTGATTTTTTATTTTTTCTTGCAGCTATTAATGCAGCTTCGTTACAAACATTTGCTATATCAGCACCAGAAAAACCTGGTGTTTGTTTAGATAAAAATTCTACATCTAAATTTGTAGCTTTTTTCAATGGTCTTAAGTGAACTTTAAAAATTGCTTTTCTTTCTCTTACATCAGGTAAGTCTACGAATATTTGTCTATCAAACCTTCCAGCTCTCATCAATGCTTTATCTAGCACATCAGCTCTGTTTGTTGCAGCTATTACAATCACATTTGTATTGGTGCCAAAACCATCCATTTCTGTTAGTAGTTGATTTAATGTGTTCTCACGTTCGTCATTACCACCAGTCATATTGCTTTTTCCTCTAGCTCTACCGATAGCATCAATTTCATCAATAAATATTATTGCTGGAGACTTATCTTTAGCCTGCTTAAATAAATCTCTAACTCTAGATGCACCAACTCCAACAAACATTTCAACAAAATCTGATCCAGATAAAGAGAAAAATGGAACTTTTGCTTCTCCAGCTACAGCTTTAGCTAATAATGTTTTTCCAGTCCCTGGAGAACCTACTAACAGTGCCCCTTTTGGAATTTTGCCACCAAGTGCTGTATATTTAGATGGGTTTTTTAAAAAATCAACTATTTCTTGAACTTCTTCTTTTGCACCTTCCATTCCTGCTACGTCCTTAAATGTTGTTTTTACATCTGTCTTTTCGTCAAAAAGTTTAGCTTTTGACTTACCAATATTAAATATTTGTCCACCACCACCAGAACCACCTGACGACATTTTACGCATAACAAAAATCCAAACACCTATAATTAAAACAAATGGTAACATCGATAATAATAAATCACCCCAAATGTTTTGCTCAGTTACGTAATTAACCTCTATCACCAAATTATTTTCTTCTTCATTTCTCTTTAATCTATTTTCAAAATTCTGTAAATCTCCAAATTCAAACTTATAGCTTGCTTTTCGGGCAGATAGTGGAAAATATGCTTTTATTGTTTCTTTATGAATGTCTTTAGACGAAGCCTCTTCCGTTAAATAAACTTTAACTTCTCTTTTATTTATTATTTCAATTCTCTCTACATCACCCATAGAAACATACTCAAAAAACTTTGAAGGAGTTGTTTGATTAGCATCAGATGATGATACCCCACCCGAAAACAATTGTAATAAAATGAATAAAAATATTATTCCACCATAAAACCAATATTGATTAATCTTGGGAGCTTTTTTATTATTTTTTTTATTTGTCATTTATTTTATTTTAATCTTTAGATTTAACTTTGGTTAATTTTGCATCACCCCACAAACTTTCAATATCATAATATTCTCTTTTATGTTTTTGAAAAACATGAACAACTACATTGATATAATCCATTAAAACCCATTCTCCATTGTCATTTCCTTCAATGTTCCATGGTTTATCTTTTAATTCTTTACTTACATGTTTTTGTATAGACCCAACTATTGCATTTACCTGTGTGTTGGAGTTACCTTCACAAATGATAAAATAATCACATACAGAATTATCTAATTCACGTAAATCTAAAATATTAATATCTTTTCCTTTAATTTCTTCAATTGCCTCAATAATACTATAAATCAAGGAATCATCACTATTTTTTTTCTTAACCACTTATCAGTTTTATATTTGTACAAAGTTATTATTTTTTTTACTTTAAACACATGAATATAATCAAACTTAATGCCATTGATTCCACAAATGATTATTTAAAGAATTTATTGGATAAAAAACCTATTATTGATTACACAGTAGTTACCGCAAATTTTCAAAATAAAGGTAAGGGACAAATGGGTAGTTTTTGGGAATCTGAATCAGGTAAAAACTTGATATGTAGTGTCTACCTTTCTAATTCGTTCATTAAATTAAGTAACCAGTTTGTGATTAATATAATTGTTTGTCTAGCTATTAAAAAATCATTACACAAATTTAATATCCCTCAGCTCTCTGTTAAATGGCCAAACGACATTATGTCAGGAAGTTCTAAGATATGTGGCGTGTTAATTGAAAATATTGTTAAAAACAGCTCTATTCAAGATATTATAATTGGAATTGGTTTAAATGTAAATCAAACAATATTTAAAAACTCTCCAAATGCTACATCAATAAAAACAATTAATGGAAAATTTTATAACACGGAAGAAATTCTTTTTGAAATTATTAGTAATATAAAATCTTATTATACTTTTTTAGAAAAGGATAATCTTTCATATTTATATAAATTATATGATGACAATCTATATCGAGTTAATAAAGTATCTATGTTTAGATTAGCAGATGAAAAATTGGTTTCTGGTTTTATTAGTGGGGTCAATGAATTTGGAATGCTGAAAATAATTATGGAAGATAATCTAGAAAAAACTTTCGGAATAAAAGAAATTTCAATAGTGAACTAATTTTTTAACCTACCATTTTGAAGGGTTTTTATTCCAGGACTTAAGTTCTTCTAGCTCCGATGAATTAATATAATTATTCTTGAGTGCACAATCAATAAGTGTTTTATAGTTACTTAATGTTTCTAATTTTAAATTTTCATTTTTAAAATTTTCAAATGAAATATCAAATCCATAAGTAAATATAGCTACCATACCGATTACTTCAATCTCATGTTCTCTTAAAGCTCTTACGGCATTTATACTACTGTTACCTGTGCTAATTAAATCTTCAATAACTACAACCTTTTGAGAAGAGTTTATTTTACCTTCAATTTGATTTTTTCTACCATGTTTTTTTGCTTCAGGCCTTACATATATGAATGGAAGATCTAAAAAATCTGCTACTAACATCCCAATTCCAATTGCACCAGTAGCTACTCCTGCTATCACGTCAGGTTTACCAAATTTTCCAATTAAAAGTTTAGATAATTCTTCTTTTACTTCATTTCTTACATTTGGGAATGATAGTATTGTTCTGTTGTCACAATAAATAGGTGAATTCCAACCTGAAGCCCATTTAAAGGGTTCATTAGGGTTTAATTTGATGGCATTAATCTTTAGTAATGTTTCTGCAATTTTTAATTCTATATTATCTAATTGATCCATATATACAAAACTAATCAAAAATTAATATGTTTGCATAACAAACAAATATAAATGTATCAAGTTTTTTATAAAGGAAAAGTTATTTTATTAACTGATGTGATCGAGCAACAAACAGGTTTAGTTGTTTTACCTCTTAAAAATATAAAGATTAAAAAGGTTATTAAAATTCTAAACAAAAAAAGTACAAAACATCTCCATTTATACCATAAAAACAGTGCTAATCTATTAAAATATTTTTTTAAATCTATCAAGACAGTAGTAGCTGCTGGGGGTAAAATCATTAATTCCAAATCGGATACACTTTTTATATATAGAAATGATAAATGGGATCTTCCTAAGGGAAAATCAGAGAAAAATGAGCTATTATCAGAAACAGCCATAAGAGAAGTTATTGAAGAAACAGGAATTAAAGGAGTTTCTATAAAAAAACCTCTTGATATTACCTATCATATATTTAAAATGGATGACGAATATAGATTGAAAATTACTTATTGGTTTGAAATGTTTAGTGATTACTCAGGAAAATTCACACCCCAATTAAATGAAAACATAACAGATGTACGCTGGATTAAAAAAGAAAACCTTGAAAATATTAAAAATAATTCTTATCCAAATATAAAATTACTTTTCTAAAAGTAGTCTTTCCTTACGCACTCAGGAACTAGCTTAGTGTAATCACCATTGTTGACTATTACTTCTCTAACAATAGAAGAAGAAATATATGAATTATTAGCACTAGTTAAGAAAAAAACAGTATCGATACTAGAAAGTTTTCTATTTGTTTGAGCGATAGCTTTTTCAAATTCAAAATCGGCAGGGTTCCTTAATCCTCTAAGTATAAAATCAGCTTCAGTTTTTTTACAAAAATCCACAGTTAATCCTTCGTAAATCATAATTTTTACTTTAGGTTCATTAATGTAATGTGTAGTAATGAATTTCTTTCTTTCTTCCAAAGTAAACATGCATTCTTTAGAAGAATTTATTCCGATTGCAACTATGATTTCGTCAAATAAGTTAATACTTCGATCTATAATATCGCAATGCCCTAAAGTTAATGGATCAAATGAACCTGGAAAAATAGCTTTTTTCATATTCCAAAATTATGAAAATTAATTTAAAGCTTCATTAATTAGATTTTCGTATAAATCGTTTAAAGATATACCAGCAAGTTTAACTTGTTGTGGTAAAATACTTTTATTAGTTAAACCAGGTACTGTATTGACTTCTAGTAAATAAGGAATACCATCTTTAAATATAAACTCACTTCTGGTTAATCCTTTTAGGCTAAGTATTTGAAAAATCTTTAAAGATTCCGTTAATAGCTTAGATTTCATTTCCTCAGAAATTCTGGCAGGTGTTATTTCAGAGGATTGACCATTATATTTCGCTTCATAATCAAAGAAGTCATTATTACTTATTATTTCTGTAATTGGTAAGCAAATTATCTTATTTTGATAACTAATAACACCAACAGAAACTTCTATTCCATCTAAGAAAGATTCAATTAATATATTTTCATCTTCTTTAAATGCAACTTTAAGAGCTTGGTCAAATTCTGTTAACTTGTATACTTTTGTAATCCCATAACTACTTCCACTTTTACTG
The DNA here is from genome assembly GCA_913009535.1 of uncultured Flavobacteriales bacterium. Next base: position 36,124 of record CAJVXR010000002.1, read on the forward strand.
GCTTTTACAAAACAAGGTAATCCTACTTTATTGACAATTTGATTCAAATCTATTTTGTCTTCCAAATTTAAGCTAACTGAATTCGCTGATTTAATATTATGTTTCTTTAAATATTTCAAACACTCAATTTTATCATAGGTAATTTTAGATTGAAATAACCCACTTCCTGTAAATGGTATTTGCAACTTACTTAAGTATTCTTGTATTTCCCCATCTTCACCAGGTGAGCCGTGTATTGCATTAAAGACGCAATCAAATTGAATTACTTTATTACTTAATTTTAATGTAAAAAAGTCTTTATTTATATTATGTTCGTAGTTTTTGTTGTCAACATAAACCCAACGATCCTTTAAAATTAAAATCTTGTAGCAGTTAAATTTACTTTTGTTTAATTCATTGTATACTGCTTTCCCACTTTCAATAGAAATAGTATACTCACTTGAGTAACCACCCATGATGATTGCAATATTTTTTTTCATTTTTAATTTTTTATTAAAAATATAAATTAATTTGTAAATCTTATTCTTATAAAAAAAAAATATCTCGAAAAATGCTTATTTTTGTTATATAATATGTTGTAATGAATTTTATTAAATTTTTATTCAGTAAAAATTTCGTCAAACAGATTTTTTATTTATTCTGCCTCTCTGTTATCTTAGTAATTGTTTCTATTGTATCGCTAAGTTATACTACAATGCATGGGGAGTCTGTTGAGGTTCCAAATTTAGTTGGTAAAACTATTGAACAAGTAAAAACTGAATTAAGCTCTATAAATCTGAATCTTGTAATTTTAGATTCAGCAAGATATAATTCTTCTTTTAAGCCTTTATCTGTGATAGATCATCAGCCAGCTTTCGGATCGAAAGTAAAGATAAATAGAAAAATTTATTTGACTATTAATCCATCTGGGTATAACGATATTACTATCCCGAAAATAATACGAACTACAATTAGACAAGCTACTCAACGACTGGAGTCTTCGGGTTTTATAGTTGGTGAAATTGAATATGTGGATGATATTGGTAAAGATGAAATAATAGAAATTAGCCACAATGGGGAGGAAGTAAATGAAGGAGATAAATTATTAAAAAATTCAATAATCGATTTAATTTTAGGAAATGGAAAACTCTGATTCTTTATATGAACATTATTCTTTTTCAGTTCAACAAGGTCAAGCTCCTTTAAGAATTGATAAGTACTTAATGAATTTTGTAGAAAATGCAACTAGAACTAAAATTCAAGCAGCTGCTAAAGCAGGTAGTATAAAGGTAAATGGTGAAGTTGTTAAGTCTAATTATAAAGTAAAACCAATTGATGAAATAAAAGTGTTTTTCGAATACCCACCAGCTGAAAACTTACTACTTCCAGAAAATATTGATTTAGATATAGTCTTTGAAGACAAGGATTTACTTGTAGTAAATAAACCTGCAGGAATGGTAGTTCATCCTGGGCATGGCAACTACTCTGGCACTTTGATTAATGCATTAATCTATCACTTTGATAACCTACCAAATAATTCATCAAATAGACCAGGTCTTGTTCATAGAATCGATAAAGATACTAGTGGTTTATTAGTTGTCGCGAAAAACGAGAATGCAATGACAAAGCTATCTGATCAATTTGCAAAAAAAACTAGTAAAAGAGAATATTTAGCTCTGGTTTGGGGTAACCCTGTAAATGATGAAGGAACAATAGATAAAGTTATTGGAAGAAACCCAAAAAATAGACTACAAAATATTGTTTTTAATGATGAGGATAGTCATTTAGGAAAGCCGGCAATAACTCATTATAAAGTCGTAGAGAGATTTGGGTATGTAACGCTTGTTAGTTGTAAACTAGAGACAGGTAGAACACATCAAATTAGAGTTCATATGAAACATATCGGCCACACTTTATTTAATGATGAAAGATATGGAGGGGAGTTAATTTTGAAAGGGACTACCTTTACAAAGTACAAACAATTTGTAGATAATTGTTTTAAGGTTCTTCCAAGACAGGCACTTCATGCAAAAAGTTTAGGATTTGTTCATCCAACAACTAATAAATTTATTGAATTTAATTCCGAAATTCCTGAGGATATGAAAATTTGCTTAGAAAAATGGTCAAGTTATGCAAAACACATGATGTAATTTTTTTTAATTTTTTGTATTGTATTTAAGTTTTTCGTTTGTAATTTTAATTAAAATTATTTTTATATGAAATTAGTTATCTCCCCCGCAAAATCTTTAAATTATACTAGTGAGCTACCTACGAAGGAATTTACACAGTCTTGTTTTTTAAAAGAAGCAGAGCAGTTAAATAATATTCTTAAAAGTAAATCTCCAGATGACTTATCCAAATTAATGAGTATTTCAAGCTCTTTAGGGGATTTAAATTACAAAAGAAATCAGTCTTGGAGTTTACCCTTTAATACTTCAAATTCTAGACAAGCAATTTATGCTTTTGCTGGAGATGTTTATAAAGGAATTGATGCATACTCAATTCCAACTGATAAAATTGATTTATTACAAAGTACCGTCAGAATAATTTCAGGACTTTATGGTATCTTAAAACCTTTAGATTTAGTGCAACCATATAGACTAGAAATGGGTACTAAATTATCCTTTGGAAATAATAAAAATTTATATGAATATTGGAGATTTGAATTAACGAAAGCCTTGAACAAAGAACTTAATGAAGGGGAGTTGTTCTTAAACTTAGCTAGTAATGAGTATATAAAAGCGATAGATACTAAGGTTTTAAAAACCTCAATGATTACTGCTAATTTTAAACAATTTAAAAATGGTGAGTATAAAAATATTGCCATTTTCTCAAAGAAAGCAAGGGGTCTAATGACTAGATATATTATTGACAATAAAATTAATTCTATTGATGGCTTAAAGAACTTCTCATCTGATAAATATTATTTCTCTGAAAAGCTTTCTACTAGTAATGAATTGATTTTCACTAGATAAATAATACGTTAATAGATTCAATTTTTTAATAAGATAAAATTATAATTAAAATTTAAGTTATGGATTTAAATCAAACAGATTGGGGATTAAAGTGTATTGAAGATAATAATTCTATAATAATTGATGTTAGAGCTGATCATGAGCTAGCAGAGGGTATAATCCCTAATGCAATTAATATCGATATATATGGTGGTCAATTATTTATGGATGAAATTAATAAATTAGATAAAAATAAATCATACTTTATTTATTGTAAAGCTGGTGGAAGGAGTGCTCAAGCCTGTTCAATAATGAATCAATTAGGTTTTGAAAAAACATATAACCTTTTAGGTGGTTTTAGTAACTGGACAGGTAAAAAAATAATTCTTTAATTTATGTTTAAAAATTTCATATTATTTTTTGTAATAATTAGTCTTTCTTGTTCTAATGTAGAAGTTGAGGTTAATAAAATTAATACAGAAAAACTTATTTTCATACTTAAAACACAAGATATTCAACTTATTGATGTTAGGAGGTTAGGCGAATACAATCATGGTCATATTGAAGGTGCTTTAAATATAGATTTTTATAAACCTACTTTTGTAGATAGTGTAAATAAGTTAGATAAATCTAAATTAACTGTTGTTTATTGTAAGTCAGGAAATAGAAGTAATAAATCTGCGTTAATAATGGATTCTTTAGGGTTTACAGAAATTTATGATTTTAATAAGGGTATGAATGGTTGGTTGAGTTCAGAAAATAGTATTGTTAGATCAGACTCTTTAAATTGAATTTTTAGTTATTAATTTTGTCATGTATTCTTTATTTAATAATGCGATTTCAGAAAATTTAATTAAATTTTTAGCTCTAATTAAGTTTTGGTTTTCATACGTTACTTTAAAGTATTTATTTCCATTTAAATGATCTGTTAGTGCTCTCACTCCATGAATGAAAGGCATAAGTGCCACCGATAGAGAAAGTAGTTTCAATTCGTTTTTATTAATAGTTTTTAAGCTTGGTTTGAAGCCATCTATAAAAAACTTAAACATTTCTTTATTAAATTCAATCTTATTTAAATCCTTTTCTTCTTCTGAAACTGTATTCACTATTGTCCTAACACAATCCCCAAAGTCATATAAAATTGAACCAGGCATTATTGTATCTATATCAATTAAGTAAAGACCTTTATTTGCTTGATTAAACAAAATATTATTTAGTTTGGAATCATTATGACAAAGTCTAATTTCTAGATTAGTATTGTATATAATATCAAAATTTGTAGATAGTTTTTTTATTAAAGCTATCTCATTAAAACAGTTATTTTCTTTGTAATTACACGATTTCTCAAATTGAATTAACCTCAGAGGTAGATTGTGAAAATCAGGAATAATTTCTTTGAAGTTGGTTAAGTCTAAATTCTTTAATTTCTCGTGGAAATTTGATAACACTTTACCTGATTCAAAAGCTACTAAATTATCGTTAGTTGTATTAAATGTTTTACTCCCAGTTTCGTAATTCATCAGCCTCCAATAATCTGAATCATTAATAGTGTAAGGTTTATTTGATATTGAGTTAATGTAGCTTATTCCTATATTTATAGAATTGTTTTTAATTAGGTTAATGTTGTGAAAAATATATTCTGGGTTTTTGAATACTTTAGAATTTATCTTTTGAAGAATATATTTAGGGGTATTATTTGTAAAAACTTTAAAGGTGTCATTAATGTATCCAGAGGATATCTTATTAAATGTTAATAAATCATCTGAAATTTGAAAATTAGACAATATTTTTTTTAATAAAATTTTATCCATTTTACGAATTATTTACTCCCAAAGTGGACTGGGATACAGTTTACTTATTGTATAAGATTTTAAGGCATTTACTGCATAGTCCTTATCTTGAAAGTATGTAACTCCAAACCAATCACTATCTGATTTTATTGCCTTAATTTTTATTAAACCTTCTCTCATCATTTCTTGAGCTACAAAAGGTAAATAAATCTCATTTTTATTTAAATTTCTTTCATCTTCTAGAAATTTTCTGAAATATCCTTCTATGTATTCAAATATATCTGTGTTACATATCCAAAAATTCATGGATACATCATCATTGTAATTTAAAGTATTACCTGAGTCTTGATCAATTATTTTGTTTTCACTTTCATGAATTTTAATGTGTTCTTTTATTGAGATAAGATTACTGTCCGTAACTTGACAAATCCCTCTGGAAACAGATCCGAAATTAGATAATGTTTTCCCCAGCTTATAAGTTACAAGTCCGTAAGAATCTTTATTGCTATTATTTTCAACATAATTAGCTGCTTGCTTAAATGCCTCACTACCGTAATAGTCATCTGCATTTATAATTACAAAACTTGACTTAATAACCTTTCTTGCTGACCACACTGCATGCGCTGTTCCCCATGGTTTGACTCTTTCAGAGTTTACTATGCAGTCTTTAGGTAGGTCGCTAATTTCTTGTGTGACTACATCAAGTTTTATGTCTTCTGGGATTCTTTGTTTCAAATAATTATATAAAAAATCTTTATTTTCTTTTTTAGTAACCAATACAATATGCTTAAAACCATTACTTATGGCATCATATATACTGAATTCTAACAAAAATTCGTCCCTAGGTCCTAATTCATCAAATTGTTTTAGTTTTCCGTATCTACTACCACTTCCTGCAGCCATTAATAATAATGTCATTGTTTTTTGTTTTTTTGTAAATTATATATAAACAACAAATATGAAAATATTTTAAACAAAAAAAAACCTTCAAAGAAGGTTTTTTTTAATTATAGTATTAAAGAATTAATACTATTTTTTTCCTTTTAAAAATGGAAGTCCAGTTTTAGTATTTTCAATAACTTCCTTTCCTGAAGGTAAATCACATGCTTCTGGTCTTGAATCTTTAGCGAAATAATAAATTGTCTGTTGTCTTCCTCCTTTTAGCTCTACATCTTTAGAGTGCAAAAAGTAAGTTTTTCCTTTACTGTTTTGGTGTGAATAACCCATGTTTTTTAGTTTTTTAGATTAGTAATACTTAAATATAGTCTTTTTTTTTCTTAAAAAACAAGTTTTCTCTCTGTAATATTGAGAATTATATTAATTATTTTCTTTTTTCTAAGAATTTATACACTCTGTAGCGAAAAACAAAGATATTAAATCTATAAAAATTAAATCTTACTGAAGAGCAATAGAGAAGAGAGTTTTCTACTTATTTGTTTTTGATATAGAATTAAAATAACTATCAATTCTCACACCAGTATTTATCTTTATATCTTCCCAAAATAGGTTTATGTCTGCAAAGTGATAGTTTCTAATAAACCTAAAAAGAAAACGATTTGGTATTTTTTTTGGTAATTTTACCCAAAGCATACCTTTAGTCAATTCTATTTCAACACTGTTACTGTATACGTTTTCGTCACTAAAAAGCATCCCTTTATGATCTTCTAATCTAGATTTCACTTCTTTGTTCCATGTTATTGGGTTAACTACTACATTACCTTCATTCCAAGAATTATAAGCAGGATCTTTATTTATCCTTGGTTTTTTATTTCTTTTGTATGAGTTCCAGTTAACAAATCCACCTATTTCATCAGCTTTAAACATTGGTTTGATATTTTTAAACTGATCATGCTTAATATTCGTTCCTATTAAATAAGCAGCTACTAATTGATTTTGAAGTGGCTTGTTATCAAAATATTCTTTTAGGAGTCTTATTCCGTGTCCTGCTCCTTGGCTATGCCCTGCTATGATAATTGGTCTACCATTATTATAATTATCTAAATAATAATCAAAAGCTTTTTTGATATCCGCATATGCAATTTCATAAGCTGGGCGACCACCATTACTAGTATAGGGTTCAAAAAACGCTCTGTAATGGACTTGCCTGTAAAATGGACTAAACACCCTGCTCGAGCTTGCCCAAGCCGATGCTTGGTACTTAATTGCGATATCTACAATGCTTTCTTTAGTTTCTTTATCATAAATATCTGCATTCCAATCTGTATTAGATACTTCAGTGATGATTGTTGGGTAAATGTAAAAAACATCAGCTCTAGCTCCTTCTTGGCTATATTTAGTTAAGGGGCTAATTTCTATTTTAGGATGCGCTGCCCATGATTCTAAATTATTGTAATCCGGTTCATTTGGAATTTCTTCTTTTACGAACGGCTTAGAATCATATGTTGTTTTACATGAGCTTATTAATACTAATAATACAATGGAAGATAAATTTATGAGTTTCATTAAAAATGACTAATAATGTTGTTTTTAAAAAGTGGTATCTTTTTTTGATATATTTGTAAAAATAAATTAAATTATTATGAAAAATACACTTTTACTTCTTTTTGTATTTTCTTTAACAACTTATTTTTTATAATAATGATCAATCAGATAGAACTGAAACAATGGGTAGATTTAGTGCATCTATTGGCAAAAGATTTTAGCATAAACTTATTTTTGAATAACTATAATTTTAGTTTTTATTACACATGAAATTATTTCGTTTAATTTTATTTTTAATTTCTAGCAATGTCTTTTGTCAAGACATTAGAATAAATGAATTAGTAGCTTCAAACTCAATTATTTTTGATGAAGATGGGGATACTCCAGATTGGATAGAATTATATAATTACGGTTCAGTTCCTGTTTCATTACTAAATTGGAGTATTTCTGACGAGGAAGATGATAATAATCCATGGACATTTCCAGACTTTATATTGGACGAAGATGAGTATATGTTTGTTTGGGCTTCCAATAAAAATAGGGGGGAACTAACTTATCCAAGAACACTAATTAGCCAAGGAGACACATTTAGATATATTACTCCTAATTCATCAGTTCCAAATATTTGGACAGGGATAAATTATAACGATAATTCCTGGTTAGAAGGTTCATCAGGCTTTGGTTACAGTGATGGTGACGATGCAACTACCCTTGGAAATGGAACAATTTCAGTATTTATTAGAAAAGATTTTACTATTTCAAATATTGATGAAATTATAGGTTTAGTTCTTGACATTGATTATGACGATGGTTTTGTAGCATATGTTAATGGTTTTGAGGTTGCAAGAGCAAATATAAATGGTTCTCCTCCTGCCTATAATGCTACCGCCAATACAGATCACGAAGCTCAGATTTACTCTGGAGGGTTACCTGATAGATTTGTAATTGATAATTTTCAGGATATCTTAGTACAAGGAAACAATACATTAAGTATACAAGCACATAATAATTCCAATGAGTCTTCAGATTTATCTATAATACCATTTTTAACAGCATTATTTTCCTCAGAATCATCAGAAGGTGTAACTCCACCGGACATTTTACAATTTTCTTCAACTAATTCTTTACATACAGACTTTAAAATATCTTCTTCTGGGGAATCAATTTATCTAAAAAACGATAATGGAGATTTGGTAGATTCTATAAGTTTTGAAAATCTACAATCGGATGTTTCTATTGGAATTTCAGCTAACTCAAGTGAACTTGTTTACTTTCAAACAACCACTCCAAATAATGAAAATGATAATAGTGAATCAGCTGGTATTGTTTCATCGGTAATTCAGTTTTCTAATGATGGAGGCGCTATGTATAATTCAATAAACTTAACATTAAGTGGTAATGAAGATGGCGAATATATTAGATATACTTTAGACTCAAGCGAACCGGATTATTCCTCTATTTTTTATGATAGTCCTATCCAAATTAATTCTAATACTGTAGTTAGAGCTAAAATATTTAAGAATAATTATATTCCTGGTTATTCAGATACTAGATCCTATTTTTATAATATAAATCATGATATACCATTTGTTTCCATTGTCTCAGACCCTTATAATTTATTTGATAATGATTATGGTATTTATGAATTAGGTGATGATGCAGATGATGGGTTACCTCAATTTGGTGCTAACTTTTGGGAAGATTGGGAGAGGCCTGCTCACTTTTCTTTATTTAATTCAGATGGTGAACTAGAAATTGAGTTTAACGCTGGAATAAAAATATTTGGTGGCTGGAGTAGAGCTAATGCTCAGAAATCCTTTGCTTTTTTTGCTAGAGGACAATATGGGACTTCTGAATTTGATTACCCATTTTTTTCTGAATTAAATTATTCTAAGTTTCAATCTTTTACATTAAGAAACTCAGGAAATGATTGGCTAAAAAGTCAAATAAAAGATGCTGCTGTTACTAGCCTTATGTCAGGCACTGATCTTGAATATCAAAGTCACCAATCAGTTGCCTCATATATTAACGGAGATTATTGGGGATTATATAAAATTAGAGAAAAGGTAAATGAGCATTTTATTGCTTCGAAAGCAAATATATCTGTTGATGATATAGATTTATTAACTAATGGTTTTGAAGTAGTTCATGGAACTAATGAAGACTACGTTAACCTAATAAATTTTATATCCGAAAACAGTTTGACTATTGCAGCAAATTATGAATATGTAAAGTCACAAATTGATATTGATAATTTTATTATTTATAATGTAATCCAAATTTACGGAGATAACCAAGATTGGCCAGGCAATAATATTAAATATTGGAAAAGCGATGGCGGTAAATGGAGATGGATTTTATACGATACAGATTTCTCCTTTTCAGGGCAATGGTGGGCCTGGGATGTGAATAACCATTACTTGATAAATACTTTAAATTTTGTTCTTTCAGGAGATCAAACAAATTGGGCTAATGCTCCTTGGGCTACTTTAATGTTAAGAAGGTTAATTCAAAATACTGAGTTTAGAAATAAGTTTGTTAACAGATATGCTGATGAATTAAATACTCGATTTTTAGCTTCTGATGTTGTACAGCATTTTAATGATATTTATGACGTAATTCTTGATGAGGTTCCTGATCATATGCAGAGATGGAATAGTAATGATAACCCATATTATTTTGTTGAACATATGATTAATTTTGCTGTTAATCGACCTGAGTATGCGAAAGAGCACATATTAAGTGAACTGAATCTTCCAAATTACCACAATGTTTCACTTGAGAATTCTACACCTGAATTTGGTTTTATTAGAGTAAATAATAATTTGAAAATTCAAGAATTAATATGGAATGGAGACTATTTTGAAGAAGTTCCAATAACTTTAAAGGCAGTTCCAGAATTTGGTTATACATTTTCTCATTGGAGTGGAGGTGTTGACTCTAATGAAGAAGAGATCAATGTAGATGTTTATGAAGAAATTGAAATTACAGCTCATTTTGTTGAAGACCAAACCCCAGCTGATTTAAATATTGTTATTAATGAGATAAATTATAAATCATCGGATGAATTTAATTCTGATGATTGGATAGAATTGTATAATCCCAATTCATACTCAGTGAATATCTCAAATTGGATTCTTGCCGATGATAATGATGCAAATACTTATGTGTTTCCAGAAAATACAATAATACAAGAAGAATCATATTTAGTAATCGTTAAAGATATTGATGATTTTTCAGCTTCCTTTTCTGAAATTTCCAATTATGTTGGAGAATTTGATTTTGGATTGTCCTCTTCTTCCGATGCTATTAGAATATTTAACTCTGAAATGGTTATTCAGGACGAAGTTTATTATACCTCTTCTTTCCCATGGCCTGATCTTGGTAATGGAGATGGATATACATTAGAGTTAATAAGTCCCTCGCTAGATAATAGTTTGCCAGAAAGTTGGACTAATTTCAATGAATATGGAAGTCCAAATGAAGTTAATTCACCTACTGCAAGTATAAATAACATTGAACAAATTAAAGCTGTCTTATGGCCTAATCCAGTTGAAAACAGCTTAAATATCACACTAAATATTGACTATTCTACCACTTACTCGATTGACTTATTTGATTTAAAAGGTGTGAATTTAAAGACAATTTTTAATGGAAACCTTGGCTTAGGTGATATTAATATAAACTATCAAACAGGTAATCTTTCTGCTGGAATCTATCTAATTAAAATCAGTTCAAGTGATGGTATTTATAAAATTATTAAATTTATAAAGAAATAATTTTAACTATAATTCTCTTTCAAAAGATAAGGTTTTTCGTCAAATATTTTAATTATTAATTCACCGAAAAGTGTATTAGCCCAAGCGAACCAAGATCTGTTAAAATCTGATTGATCATCTTTGTGGAATGCTTCGTGCATAAATCCTGTTTTATCGTGAGTGCTTAATAACATTTTTAGGCATTTTTTTATTTCTTCATCATTTGTTGATGTCATTGCTCTTAAAATTATACCCATAGGCCATATTTTATCTTTTCCAGTGTGAGGGCTTGCTTGTCCTTCAGCTTCAATTCCTTTTAAAAAATATGGATTATTTTCGCTAATTAGAAACTTCCTTGTATTTGTGTAAATAGGGTTTTCTTTAAATTCTTTATTTAAATAAGCAAGGGACATTAATGATGGTACATTTGCATCATCCATAAACAGCTTGTTTCCGAAACCATCAACTTCGTATGCATATATTTTACCAAAGTTTAAATGTTCTTGTACAGCATACTTGTTTACCGCATTTTCAATTTCGTCTGCAAAATATTCACATTCTTTTGAAAAATTAAGATCGAATCCTTCTTCCTTATAAATTGAAGCAACTTGTCTTAAGGAAATCATGGCAAAAATATTAGAAGGTATTAAAAAACCAAATAATGTTGCATCATCAGATGGTCTAAACATTGAAGCAATTAGTCCAACAGGTTTTAAAGGTCTTCCAGTTCCGTTAAAAACAGGCGCATCAATCATTTGATTTCCATTTCTAATAAATCTATACGGAGAATCTCCATCTTTTCTTTGTTCTACTTTAAACGTTTTAATGATAATTTCAATAGATTTTTTCCATTCTTTGTCAAATATTGAATTGTCATTGGTTAATTTGTAATACTCATTTGCTAACCTTATTGCATAGCATAAAGAATCAATTTCCCATTTTCTTTCGTGAACTCCAGGAATTGGATTAGGTATATCTCCGTTATATTGAGAAACTTTACTTAAATCTTTGTAAAATGCATTTGCATAAGGATCTGTAAGTATGCATTTAACTTGTCTATTTATTAATCCTTTTACTAATTTTTTTAATTTATTGTCTTTACTAATAAGTGGTAAATATGGCCATACTTGTGCTGTAGAATCTCTTAGCCACATTGCATCAATATCTCCAGTAATAATAAATGTATCTGGCTTCTTATCAATTAATTCATAATCGACTGTTGTATCTAAAGTGTTTGGATAACAATTTTCAAACATCCATGCGAGTTGTGGATCAGAAATCTCTTTTTTTAATTTATGAATTAACTCATCAACAGTTTTACTACTAAATGTTCTGTTCTTTAGAATTGGTCTGTTACTTAAAAAAACATCTTCCCTTTTTAAATATTCATTACCAAATATATTTGCAGAGTATGCACCAGCTAACGCCAATCCAGTGTTTAGTATAAAATTTCTTCTTTTCATAAATTATTGATTTAGACTAAATTTAATAAAATGTATGTTAAAATTAATAATTATAATTTATTGTAAATTGCGGTTCAATAAATATAACAACTATGAATACAAATATTACACTATTAATAACAAGAATAGTATTTTCTTTATCAATGATGACGCACGGATACCCTAAACTTATAAATTTGTTTTCGGATAGCCCAAGTTTTGGAAACCCGATTGGAATTGGAGAAATACCAACATTAATAATAGCTGTTTTAGCTGAATTTATAGCGCCAATTTTTATTTTAATAGGTTACAGAACTAAAATATTTACTTTATTACCAATGGTAACCATGTTAATTGCTGCTTTTGTAGTTCATTTAGATGACCCTTTTAAAAGAAAAGAACTTGCATTATTATATTTAGTAGGTTTTCTTATTATTTTTCTAATGGGACCAGGGAAGTATTCGATCAATAAAAATAAACATCTATAACGTTTTCGCTTATTTAAATTTATAATTCAAGAGTAATACGATTTCATTGTCATATTTCTAATAATTAGGTTTTATTATTAAAAATTACTGAATAATTCATAAGAATTATATTTAAAGATCTGGATATATTTAAATTTAAAAATAATATTGGCACAACATTTGCTTATTTAAACAAAATTCACATTATGAAATATATATATATTGCACTATTATCATTATTTATCATTGGTTGTTCTAATAATTCTGAATCCTTAAATCAATTAGAAGAACTGTCTGACTCAGAATTAATTGAATTAATTAAATCAGCAGATGAAAAACAAGAGGTGTTAATAAATGAGATACCTGATATTTCTCAATCATTTATCTCTGAAAATTTCAATTTCGCAATTGTTCAATCGATTTTCCATGCTCCAAATCTCGGTTATGAGGTAACAATGACTAGAGGAGGTACTAGAACACTTATTTCATTATCAACTTTTATTAATATCTATTTTAATAACGACGGTGAATTTTTATCTAATAATTTTGATAGCGAATATGAAGAATGGGATCAGAATATGTGTTTTGATATTGAATTTCCAATTACAATTAATTTATCTGATGGTTCAGTCGTGACTATTTCAAATGATGAGCAATTATTCGAGGGTATTGAGGACTATTATGAAATGGACGAGTCAGATAATCTCCCAGAAATTAATTTCCCAATAAATATTATTTTTTATTATGAAAATGAAAATGGTG
>CAJVXR010000003.1 GCA_913009535.1 uncultured Flavobacteriales bacterium
AAGCGGGAATATTATGAGCAGGTATTTTAATTGTAGTATTTTTAGATATATTTCTACCAGTTTTTTCAGCTCTAGTTTTAACTATAAAACTTCCAAATCCTCTTAAATATACATTTTCACCATTTTCAAGAGATGTTATTACCTCTTTCATGAATGATTCTACTGTTGCTTGAACATCTGCTTTTTCAATTCCCATTTTTTGAGAAACATTAGATACAATTTCAGCTTTTGTCATTTATTTTATCTGTTTATATATTTTTCAACGCCAGCAAATATATGTATTTTATATTCAATATTTCAAGCCAAATTAATTTAATTTATTGATAATAAACTTTATTTTTACTCATAATCCACTCAATATATGAATTTTACCTCCCAAATTGATAATTGGTATTCAAAAAACAAAAGAGATCTACCGTGGAGAAAAAATAAAGACCCATATTCAGTTTGGCTTTCAGAAATAATTCTTCAACAAACAAAAATCCAACAAGGTCTTCCATACTACACAAAATTTATAGATAAATACCCTAATGTATTTTCTTTGGCTAATGCACTTGAGCATGATATTTTAAAACTTTGGGAAGGTTTGGGTTATTATTCTAGAGCTAGAAATTTACACAAAACTGCCAAAATTGTCGCTCTTGATTTTGATGGTATTTTTCCTACTACATTTCTGCAGTTATTAAAACTTCCTGGAATAGGTAAATATACTGCAAGTGCAATCTCTTCAATTTGTTACGAAGAAAGACAAGCTGTCTTAGATGGAAATGTTTTTAGATTACTTTCTAGATATTTTGATATTGATACTCCAATTAACTCATCTTTAGGAATAAAATCCTTTGAGAGATTATCTTATAAATTATTACCTAAAATTAATATTGGTGATTATAACCAGGGATTAATGGACTTTGGTTCTATTGTATGTAAACCAAAATTAGCAAAATGTGACATTTGTATTTTGCAAGATGGCTGTAGCGCTCATGCCAAGAATAAAATATATTTGCTCCCTGTTAAGAATAAAAAAAATAAAGTTTTAACGAAACATTTTAATTTTTTGATATTCATATATGGTGATAATAAAACTAAGATTGAGCAAAGAGATGATAAGGGTATTTGGCCAAACCTTTATCAGTTTCCATTGATAGAAACTGATGAAGAATTGAATATTAATAAATTAAATCAAAGTCCTGAAATTTTAAAAATGCTTCCAAAATCAAATTATGAAGTTGAATTAGTAAACCCCAAACCAGAAATTCATAATTTAAGTCATCGAAAATTATTTATTCATTACTGGAAAATAAAATTAGACAATTTAAGCCCTAATTTAACGCCTATTAAAAACTTGCAAAATTATCCATTTCCAATTGTGCTAAGTAGATTTATTAAGTCGTATTTTTGAACAATTAAATAATAAATACTTAAATTATATATTAAAAATAATTTTAATCAAAAAAATCATGACAGGGACATTAAATAAAGTAATATTAATTGGTCACTTAGGTGACGATGTTAAAATTCATAATTTTGAAGGTGGTGGATGTATTGGAAGATTTCCTCTTGCGACAAATGAATCTTACACAAACAAACAAACAAACGAAAAAGTCACTAATACTGAATGGCATAACATTGTAGTTAGAAATAAAGCTGCTGAAATTTGTCAAAAATACTTATCCAAAGGAGATAAAGTATATGTTGAAGGAAGGATTAAGACTCGTAAATGGCAAGACGATAAAGGGATTGACAGATATTCAACTGAAATTAACTGCCAAGAGTTTACTTTTTTAAACACTAAAAACGAAACTAGTACTTCAAATTCTAATTCCCAGACTCAAGTCGAATCTCAGTCAAATATAGAATCAACAAAAGGAAATGACGATTTACCATTTTAATTAAATTTTTATTAATTGAGTGATCCAATCATATATTATAGTTTAATACTAGCAACATTACTTATCTTTTCTGGAATGATTTCTGGTTCTGAAGTAGCACTGTTTTCATTATCTAAGTCACAGCTAAAAAATGAAGATAAGTCCAGTTATATTCAAATAATTCAAAAATTATTGTCCAATTCTAATAAATTATTAGCAACTATTTTAGTCGCTAATAGTTTTATAAATATTGCCATTGTAATTCTATTCACACAAATAGGAAATGTGATTTTTAAAAGTATCACTTCTCCTTTCTGGCAGTTTACAATTGAAGTTGTTGTAGCTACTTTTTTAATTTTATTATTCGGTGAGATATTACCTAAAATTTATGCTAGTAGAAATAACCTATTATTTTCAAGATTTGTTATATATCCTCTTTTGTTATTAGATTTTCTTCTTACTCCAATTAGTTTGCCCATGCAAAAGCTGTCTAATTTTATTAAAAATAAATTAAGTTTTAAAAAAGGGAATATTAATCTTAATCAAATTTCGTCAGCATTAGATTTAACTAGTCCGGATGAAACAACAAAACAAGAGCATAAGATTCTGAAAGGTATTTTGTCTTTTGGTAACACAGAAACCAAAGAAGTAATGCGACCTAGGCTAGATATTCATGCTTATAGCAATTTGTTAAATTATGATGAAGTTTTAAAAAATATAATAGAAAATAACTTTTCAAGAATTCCAGTATATAATGAAGATTTGGATAATATTATTGGAATATTATATGTAAAAGATTTATTACCTTTTTTAGATAAAAAAGACTTTGATTGGCTTTCAACTTTAAGAAAACCATTATTTATTCCTGAAAATAAAAAGTTAGATGATTTGATGCAAGAATTTCAAGAAAAAAAGATTCACTTAGCTATTGTAGTTGATGAATTTGGAGGTACTTCTGGAGTGATTTCATTGGAGGATGTAATTGAAGAGATAGTTGGAGATATTTCTGATGAATTTGATGATGATAGTTTGCTTTTTTCAAAGCTTGACAATCTTAATTATGTCTTTGAAGGTAAAACATCTATGAAAGATTTCTATAAAATCTTGAATATTGATTCAAGTCCATTTGATAAATTAAAAGGAGATTCAGAAACTATAGCTGGCTTTATTTTAGAAATCTCACAAAGTTTCCCAAAAATAAATAGTAAGATAGTTTTTGAAAATTACACATTTACTATTGAATCAGTTGATAAAAAAAGAATCAAGCAAGTAAAAGTTACTATTAAATGAATCTTAAATTAGTTTATATACTTATATTTTTACTTTGGTCATGTGACAGTGTAGAGCTACCCAAACCAAATGCATATTTAAGATTAGATTTTCCTTCTCCTTTATATAAAGAAGCTAATTTTGAAGCTAATGGTACAACTATAGAATTAAATACTGCATCAACATATTTTACAAAAATTAAAAATATCAGCAATTCATTAATTTCAAAAACTATTTTCTACCCTTTGATTAATGCTGAAATAAAATTAGAATATTATAATTTGAACCGCAATAATAAATTAAATCATAGACTCAAAAATCTAAATAATTTTACATCAATTCATTTGAAAAAATCTTTAAAACCTCCAAAAATTCAAGAGTTTATAAACCCAAACACAAAAGTTTATGCATCGATTATCAATATTAAAGGGGATGTAACTTCACCATATCAATTTTATGCTACTGATAGCGTAAATAATCTAATAATTGGAATTTTAAGTTTAAAATCTAAGACTAAGTATGATTCAGTTTTACCGGCCTTAGACTATCTTAAGAATGATGTTTATCATCTTATCGAATCTATTAAATGGAGTGTTAATAAATGAATATAGGAATAGAAAAGAAGTGGATTTATTTAATTGCTTTGTCTTTAATTTGGGGTAGTTCGTTCATCCTAATTAAAAAAAGTTTACTGGGTTTATCTCCTTTACAGGTTGGTTCATTAAGAATTGTATTTTCTTCAATTATCATTTTTTTAATAGCATTTAATCGAATAAGTAATATTCCCAAGAATAAATGGAAATGGATAGCTATTTCGGCTATTATTGGTACTTTTTTTCCTGCTTTTTTATTCGCATATGCAGAAACTCAAATTGATAGTGCAGTTGCATCTATACTAAATTCATTAGTTCCGATGAATACTGTTTTAATTGGATTTGCAGTCTTTAAAATATCAACAACTAAAACTCAATCTTTGGGTGTTTTAATTGGTTTTATAGGTACTTGTACATTGATAATATCAGGAGCAGATTTGAATCCAGATCAAAATTATTTATATTCTGGTTTAGTAATAATTTGTTCTGTGTTATATGCAATTAATGTTAACTTAATCAAAAAATATCTCTTTGACGTAAATGCAGTCTCTATTGCTGCAGGCCAATTCGTAGTTATTTTTATTCCCTCAATAATAGTTTTGTTTTACTCTGGATTTTTTAATTTAGTATTTACAGATAATGATTTACTTTATGACTCATTAACCTATGTTCTACTCTTATCATTTTTTGGTACAGCCATGGCAAAAATATTATTCAATAGGCTAATTCAAATCTCTTCACCTGTTTTTGCTTCTTCAGTCACTTATTCTATGTTAATTGTTTCAGTAATATGGGGAGTATTGGATGGGGAGCTTTTTAATTTTTATCAAGCAGTAGCTACAATATTAATTATTATAGGGGTTTATTTATCCAACAAAAAAAAACCCATCGATTAAGATGAGTTTTTTCTAAAAAAAGATACGTCTATTACTAATAGAAGTCAGAATCCTTCAAAGGAGTATTAATCAAAACTTCTGCTGTGATAAATTCAATTACTTGTCCGCCTTGATTTATTTGCATTAAGTGAGGAGCCCACAAACCTTCAATATTTTTATAATCTCCATATTTTACAGAAACTATATTTTTATTAGCATCCTCAGAGTCTACACTTACTAAATAACCACTTTCTGTGCTGTAATATCTATAAGACGTTTTCTCATTTTTAATAACTTTAACTTTATAAACATCTTCTCCATCAATAGCACTTATATTAATAAGCTCAATTTGGTCAGCTGTAAAGTATATCTCATCAAAAATTCCTTCAACATTTTTAGCTTCTTCTATTTCTTCATCTGTCATCATAGTTTTTTGTCCACCCATCATTAATCCCTCTCTGTAGCCCTTTTCTCCGCTAAAGGTTTGTTTAAGAATAAGACCCATAGGAGCTGTCCATTCATCTATACTTTTGTTTGGCATCATTTTTTTGGAAATTGCTTCTGGTTTAAATGGTGCCCCTGGAAGAGTAACGCTAGCTTTTGTAACTAAGGTATTAACACTTGAAAGTAAAGTCTTACCTCCAATTGCTTTAATATAATTATTCATGACATCTAACGCAGACATGCCCTCAGGAATAGATTTGTTAAATACTGGTTTTGGAACTGGATTTGCATATTCATCAAAATAATTTACTGGAAATCCAACTTCTTCTAGGTTTTGTACAACATCGCTACCTTTACCTACAACAATAATTCTCGAGTTAGCTATCTTGAAATATTTGTTGGCCACCCTCATCACATCTTCTTGACTAACAGCATTAATATTTTCTAAATAATTTTCATAAAAATCCTCAGGTAAGTTATTAAGTTTAATATTTAAGGCATAACCAGCAATAGTTTGCGGGTTTTCAGCTCTTCTAATAAAACTTCCAACATATTTAGCCTTTGCATTTTTTAATAATTCAGGATCAACTTTTTCCAGTCTGATTCTAGAAATCTCTTTAACAATTTCAGTAACCGCACTGTCAGTAACCATGTTTCTAACTTTTGCACCAGCAGAAAATTTTGCAACTCCATACCTGCTAGAACCTATACTAGAATAAGCTCCATAAGTGTAACCTTTGTCTTCTCTTAAATTTTTAAATAAATATCCAGCTCCACCACCACCTAAAATATCATTAGTCATTAATGCTGAAAAATAATCTTCATCAGTCATCATTAAATCTACATTATTAGTGATAGATATACTAGATTGAGTTGCAGTTGGCAAGTCAATAAAGTTCACTTCAGTCAAGCTTACATTTTCTGTTAATAATGGTTTACTAGTTTCAATATTTTTACCCTTTGTCCATTGACTAAACCTATTATTAATTGAAGACTTTATTTCTTTGTAATTTATATCACCTATAATAACTATGTATGCATTATTTGGAATAAAATACTTTTCATGATATTCCAATACATCTTCATAAGTGACATTATTAAGAGTTTCTTCAGAAATAAACTCACCATATACGTGGTTTTTCCCATAAGATAATGCGTTTCCAACTCTACCTGAAATAGCATCAATACTTTTTTTGTTAGACTTTAGCCCTTCAATTAACTTTTCTTTTTCTTTGTCAAATTCTTCGTTAGTTAAAAGAGGATTGATGATTGCATCTGAAAAAAGTTCTAAAACTCTTTCATTATTTTTTGTTAGCGTAAAAGCTGATGCAGATCCAAATCCAACGTTTATACTTGCACCTAAAAAATCAACTTCTTCATTAAATTCATCTTTAGAAATTGTTGTTGTTCCATTACCAAGCATTGAACCAAGTAGTGTTAAAACACCAGCTTTTTCACCTTCAAAAATGGGATTTCTATCAAATCTAAATGAGTAATTTACTCTTGGTAATTTGTTGTTTTCTACAACCAAAACCTTGATACCATTCTTTAGTTTAAACTCTTTAGGTTTTTCAAGTTTAATTTTGGGAGCTGGCCCTCCCTTAGGCATTACAGATCTATCTAGTTGTGCACTAAGGTTTAAAGAAAAAATTATCGATAATATTAATAATATATTTTTTTTCATTTTTTTCATTTTTAATTATTTGACTCATCACCAGGTAAATACTCAATTTCGACCCTCTGATTAGTGTTTAAATATTTTTTTGCTACTTCTTGAATTTCTTGTCTAGTTATAGACCTGTAAATATCAAGTTGTTCATTTATAAGATTTACATTTCCGTAAAGCAAGTAATATCTGGCTAAGGAGTTTGCAATTCCTTGAACACTAGAATTAGAGTTCACAAATTGTGATTCAAATTGATTTAATAATTTTTGATAATCTCTTTCTGAAATTAATTCAGTTTGAACTTTAACAATTTCTTCGTCAATTTCTGACAATAACGTACTTAACTTAACTTCTCCTAAAGGAAGTGCAAAAAAAGCAAACATATTATAATCAACTTGGCCTAAATTTATCGAAGTAGCTTCAAGTGCTAATTTCTTTTTATCTACTAATTTTTTATATAAAACAGAACTCTTACCTCCACTTAAATATGTTGATAGCATTTCTAATACATAAGAATCTCTGTCGGCAAACCCTGGAGTTCTATAAGCTGCTAAAATTGCAGGTATTTGAATGTTTTTGTCATATGTAGTAACTTTTTCAGTTTCTACTATTGGTTCTTCAACTGGAAAATTTCTTGTAAATTCTGGTCTAGCTTTTACCTCAGAAAAGTATTTTTTAACTAAACCTTTAGTTTCTTCAATATCAATGTCACCTGCAACAATTAAAACAGCATTATTTGGGCCGTAATATTTATCAAAATATTGCATAAATTCTTCAAGAGTTGCTGCATCTAAATCTTCCATTTTACCAATATTTTCATCTTTGTAAGGATGAACCTTGAAGATATTTTCCCATAAAACTTTTAATAACTTCCCATATGGTCGATCATAGCTTTGTCTTTTTTCTTCTTTAACAACCTCATTTTGCGTGTTAACCGCAACTGTGTCAATTACAGGATGAAGCATTCTTTCAGATTCTAGCCAGAGTCCTAATTCAAGTTTATTTGAAGGAAATACTTCAAAATAATATGTTCTATCTTGAGAGGTGTTTGCATTGAAGGTCCCACCATTTGCAGGGATAATCTTCATAAACTCTCCTCTACCTATATTCTCTGAACCTTCAAATAAAAGGTGCTCGAAAAAATGAGCAAACCCTGTTCTCCCATTCTCTCTATCTTTACCACCTACATCATACATTATTGATGTTGTTACTATGGGTGCAGAATTATCTTGGTGTAAAATTACATGAAGTCCGTTTTCTAAGTCAAACTCGGTAAAATCTACTTGTTGAGCATTTAAAGATGCACTACTAATTAGTACAACAGAAAATAATAAAATGATTTTTTTCATTTGTTTTAATTTAAATTATTTAAATATTAAAAAATTGATTGGGGAGAGCAAAACTACAAAATTTATTATAATATATAAATTTCACTTATAATTTTAATAATCTTAAGATAATGAAAACTTATGAATTAGTCCAATTAGTTTTTAGTTAAAAACATTTGTTGGTTAATATTTAAACTTTATATTTGCACTCGTTTTTAAACAAAAATTAATAATAAAAAATTAAGCTATGTACGCAATTGTAGAGATAGCAGGGCAACAATTTAAAGTTGAAAAAGACCAAAAATTATTTGTTCATCGTTTAGATAGTAAAGAAGGTAGTAAAGTTACATTTGATAATGTGCTTCTACTTGCTAACGGTGATAAAATATCAGTAGGCGCCCCGGCTATAGACGGAGCTCAAGTAGGAGTTAAAGTCTTAAAACATTTTAAAGGCAATAAAGTTATTGTTTTTAAGAAGAAAAGAAGAAAAGGTTATAGAGTTAAAAATGGTCACAGACAAGCTTTGACTGAAATCCAAGTTGAAAATATTTTAGCTTCTGGAGCAAAAAAAACAAAGTCTGTTGAAAAAGCTGTAGTCAAGCCAGTAAAAACTGAACCTAAGCCAGCTAAAAAAGTTGAAAAATCTAAAACTATTGAAAAAGAAAATGTAGATTTATCAAAATTAACAGTTGCTGCATTAAAAGATATGGCAAAAAATAAAGGTGTTAAAGGAATTTCATCTATGAAAAAAGATGATTTAATTAAAGCATTGAGTTAAAACATTAAAATTTATTAATCATGGCACATAAAAAAGGAGTAGGTAGTTCCAAAAACGGTAGAGAATCAGAATCTAAACGTTTAGGCGTCAAGATATTTGGAGGTCAAGCTGCAATAGCTGGAAATATTTTAGTTAGACAAAGAGGAACTGTTCACAATCCAGGTGAAAATGTTTACGCTGGTAAAGATCATACTTTACATGCTAAAGTTGACGGAATTGTGAAATTTGATAAAAAGAAAAACAATAAGTCTTTTGTTTCAATAGTACCATTTGAAGCTTAAGAAAACATACTAAATTCTTAAAAAAAGCCTTTCTATTTTAAAATAGAAAGGCTTTTTTTATTTAGTACCTGTAATAACTTGGTTTGAAAGGACCTTTTTGCTCTACTCCAATGTAGCTAGCTTGCTCTTTGGATAATGTAGTTAATTCAACTCCAATTTTTTCAAGATGTAATTTAGCTACTTTCTCGTCTAATTCCTTTGGAAGCATATAAACCTTATTCTCATAATTTTCTGAATTATTCCAAAGTTCAATTTGAGCTAATGTTTGATTTGTAAATGAATTACTCATAACAAAACTTGGATGTCCCGTAGCACATCCTAAATTAACTAATCTTCCTTCAGCAAGAATTATTATTGTTTTATTATCAATAGTGTATTTATCAACTTGAGGTTTTATAACATCCTTTGTGTCTCCATGGTTGGAATTTAACCACATCATATCAATCTCATTATCAAAATGACCAATATTACAAACAATAGTGTTATCCTTCATTTTTTGAAAGTGATCTTTTGTAATGATATCTTTATTGCCAGTTGCAGTTACAACTATATCAGCATTAGAAATAATGGTTTCTAGTTTTTTTACTTCAAAACCATCCATTGCTGCTTGAAGTGCACAAATAGGGTCAATCTCGGTCACTGTTACGATACTACCAGCACCACTAAAAGAAGCTGCTGTCCCTTTTCCAACATCGCCATAGCCACAAACTACTACTCTTTTACCAGCTAACATAGTATCTGTTGCTCGTCTTACTGCATCCACGGCACTTTCTTTGCATCCGTACTTATTGTCAAACTTACTTTTTGTTACCGAATCGTTTACATTAATAGCTGGGATCGGTAAAGTACCATTAGTCATTCTTTCATATAATCTATGAACTCCAGTTGTAGTTTCCTCACTTAATCCTTTAATTTCATTAATAAGCTCTGGGAAATGATCAAAAACTAAATTTGTTAAATCTCCACCGTCATCAAGAATCATATTTAAAGGTTTTTGGTCCTCTCCAAAGAAAACAGTTTGCTCTATACACCAATCAAATTCTTCTTCAGTCATTCCTTTCCATGCATAAACAGCTATACCTGCTGCTGCAATTGCCGCTGCTGCGTGATCCTGAGTTGAGAATATATTACATGAGCTCCATGTAATTTCAGCACCTAAATCAACTAAAGTTTCAATTAGTACTGCGGTTTGAATAGTCATGTGTAAACATCCTGCAATTCTAGCTCCTTTTAATGGTTGAGTTCCTTTATATTCTTTTCTTAAACTCATTAACCCTGGCATTTCAGACTCTGCTAATGTTATCTCTTTTCTACCCCAGTCAGCCAGTGATAAGTCTTTAACTTTGTAAGGGCTATATTTAGTATTTTTTGTGATCATAATTGTATATTTGGTACATTGTTACTTAAGATTGCAAATTTACATAATAAGTTTCTATAATTATATGCCATTTTATAAAAGTTATAGCCCCAATTCTTCTACTAGTATTAAAGTTTGGAAAATCTCTGAAAGCTACCAGGAATTATTGTCTACAATAGACCTGACTAATGAGACTATGAAAAAATTAAATAGCTCTAAAAGTATAAATAGAAAACGTGAAATCTTAAGTGTTAGACACCTTTTAATTAAATTTGGATTGACAGATGCCGATCTGTACTATGATAAATTGGGAAAACCAAATTTAACTGTTGGAAAGAACATTTCTGTTACTCATAAAAAATTATTTTCAGCGGTCATAATTAGTGATTTTAAAATTTCAATTGATATTGAGAAAGTAAGTAATAAAGTTGTTACTATTTCTAATAAGTTCATAGATTATGAATATTCATTTCTTGGAGATTTGGATCAAGAAAAAGAAAGGCTTACACTTATATGGTGCATTAAAGAGTGTATTTATAAAGTTTCTGAACAGAAGCTTCCATTTATATTTAAAGATAAATGTATTGTAGCTCCATTTGATTTAAAGGACAGTTCAGTAATTTCATGGTTGAAATTTAATAAGTTGATTTTATCTTTTAAATCTTATTTTCACAGCTTTGAAGGATATAAACTAGTATTTTTAATCCAAAATAAATAATGGAAATTATAATTGATTTTTTTATAGAATCTTACTCCAGTAAATCATATAGTATGATAATTCTTGAGATAATAGCATTCTTATTTGGAATCATTAGTGTTGTTTATGCTAAAAAAGAGAATATTTTGGTTTATCCCACAGGGATTATTTGCACAGTTATTACCGTTTACATTTTATTAAAAGCTCAATATTTTGGTGATATGATGATGAACATTTATTATTCATCTATGAGTCTTTATGGATGGTGGAATTGGAATAGACTAAAAAATGATAACTCTAGGATTGAAATAACGTATACCAGTTTTAAAGAAAGAATTACTGCTCTTGTATTGTTTGTTTTAACGATTATAGTAACATATACTGTCTATATATTCAATATTACTACAATAGAATTAGTGAATTATATAGATATTTTTACATCAGGGATATTTTTTGTAGCTATGTGGTTTATGGCTAACAAGAAAATAGAAAGTTGGATTTTTTGGATAGTTGGTGATCTAATTACAATACCTTTGTATGCTTACAGAGGATTAGGAATGTTATCTCTGCAATATTTAATTTTTACAATTTTAGCAATTCAAGGATATAATCAATGGAAAAAGAGCTTAGTCAAGTAAAATCAAATTGTATTAAAGTTGTCTTATTTGGACCTGAATCAACTGGAAAAACTACTCTCTCTAGACAATTAGCTAGACATTACAATTCGGTTTGGGTCAGAGAGTTTGCAAGACAGTACTTACAAAACAAGTGGAATAATGAAAGAAAGACTTGTGAACCGTCTGATTTAATTTCAATTGCTAGTGGTCAAATCAAGTTGGAGAACGAATTAGCATCTAAAGCTAATAAGGTTTTAATATGTGATACAGATTTATTAGAGACTAAAGTATATTCTGAGGCATATTATATTGGTAGTTGTGATCCAAAACTTGAAAAATACGCAATTGAAAATTCATACGACCTTTACTTACTTACCTATATAGACATTCCCTGGGAAGCAGATGATTTAAGAGATAAGCCAAAACAAAGAGTTGAGATGTTTAACGCTTTTGAATCTGAGTTAAAAAAATACAATAAGCCTTATGTGATACTAAAAGGTGATAAGGAAACTAGATTGAATGAAGCAATTAATTTAATTGATAAATTAATTTTAAATAATCCAAAATAATTTTTTTAGAATAAAAATTACTTAATATATTTGCCAAGTCTCAAAAGGGGTGCTTTTAAGCTGAGATTATACCCATTGAACCTGGAACAGATAATGCTGTTTAGGAATTTGTAACTAACTATTAATTATTTAAAAATAATTGACCCCTTTTTGTTTGATAAAAACTTATCATATGAAAAATCTATTATTTTACTTATTATTAATTTCTGCTTTACAACTTTTTTCTCAAGAGACCAAACAAGACACAATCAGGTTGCAAAACTTAGAGGAGGTTATTGTTTCCTCTATTCGTGTAAAAAAAAATGCACCTATTGCTTTTACTAATGTTTCCAAGGATAATCTAGGTAAAAAGAATCTTGGACAAGACTTACCTATTTTACTTAATTCTCTAACTTCAGTTGTTACTACTTCTGATGCAGGAGCAGGAGTAGGATACACAGGGATTAGAATTAGAGGAATAAATGCACAATCAACAAACATAACAATAAATGGAATTCCTTATAATGACGCTGAATCTTTAGGCGTGTTTTGGGTGAATATGCCTGATTTTGCATCCTCAATTGAAAACTTACAAGTACAAAGAGGTATAGGAACTTCAACAAATGGTTCTAGTGCATTTGGAGCAAGTATTAATATTTTAACTGACTTAGTTTCTGACAAGCCTTATTTTGAAAATTCTAACTCTATTGGTAGTTACAATACTATAAAAAATACATTTAAATTTAGTACTGGCATACTTAATGATTCTTTTGAATTCTCGGGTAGACTTTCTAAAATAGATTCAGATGGATATATTAAGAGATCTAGTTCAGATTTAAAATCCTATTTTTTACAAGCAACCTACAAAAAAGAAAACACGTTAATAAAGGCTTTAAGTTTTGGTGGCCATGAAATAACTTATCAAGCTTGGAATGGAATTGATGGAGAAACACTTGAAAGTGATAGAATTTATAATCCATCTGGAATGTATTTAGACCAATCTGGAAATATTCAATTTTATGACAACGAAGTTGATAATTATAAGCAAGATCACTACCAATTACATTGGAGTCAAATTATAAACTCTAAATTAACTTCTAATTTGTCATTTAATCTAACTAATGGTCTTGGATACTATGAGCAATATAAAGAAAATGGTGATCAAGATTATATAACAAGAAAGTGGTTAGATAATCAATTTATAGTTGGAAACTACTCATTAAATTATCAAAGTAATAAGCTAAATATGAATTTTGGTTCATCTTACAGTGAGTACGATGGAGATCATTTTGGAAAAGTAATTTGGGCTCAAAACACAGCAGGTATTGAGGTTGATGATCGTTTTTATGATGGTAACGGAATAAAAAAAGATTTTAGTAATTATGTCAAAACTACTTATCAATTAAATTCTAAATTATCATTTTATGGGGATATTCAATTAAGGAATGTTAACTATAAAACATCCGGTAATACATCTGATATTACTAATTTTTCAATAAACAAAAAGTATAATTTCTTTAACCCTAAAGGAGGGTTAAATTATCTGTTTAACAATTATAATAACGTGTATTTTTCTTTTGCAAGATCAAATCGTGAACCAACAAGGAGTGATTATGAGAGTAACCCCAATATAAGATCCGAACAATTAAATGATTTTGAGTTTGGTTGGAGCCTAACTAAGAAAAAATTTAATGTAACTACTAACTTTTATATGATGCAATATAAAGATCAGCTAGTTTTAACTGGGTCCATTGATGATGTAGGAACTCCCGTTAGAGAAAACAGTGGAGAAAGTTATCGAATGGGGTTAGAAGTTGAAACAGTTTTTAATTTATCGGACAAAATTTCAATTCTAGCTAATTCAGCTTTTAGTGATAATAAAAACAAAAACTTTGTAACATCCCTAAACGGTGAATTAGTAAATCTTGGAAAAACTAATATCTCTTTCTCACCAGAAATAGTATCAGCTGTAAATTTATTGTACTCTCCAAAAGAAAACATGGAGTTTTCTATATTAAATAAATATGTTGGTGAACAATATATGAGTAATACTAACTCTGCGTTTTCAAAACTAGATGCGTACTCAGTTCTAGATTTTAATTTTAACTATAATTTTAAAAAAACTTTTTTCTTTTCTGAAATAGTATTGTCAGCTGTTGTTAGTAATTTGTTTGGAACTGAATATGTGTCCAACGGATATTATTACACATATGATGATACTTGGACTGATCCTAACATTATAACAACAATAGAAGGGACAGGATACTAT
This sequence comes from uncultured Flavobacteriales bacterium, assembly GCA_913009535.1. Next base: position 14,591 of record CAJVXR010000003.1, read on the forward strand.
CCTCAAGCTACAAGAAACTATATGGTTGGATTAAAATTCAAATTATAAATTAAAAATTAGAAATAAATAGGTTGCTGCCATTAATTTCTATTCTATAAGCTTTAAGACCGCATTCTAGAGCTATTCCTAAAGATTGCCCTGTAATAAGACTATATGAGTTTTCATCAGGGCAATTACTTACACATTCTAGTCCATTAATAGTCATTGTTGAACAGCTTGTAGGTATTCGGTTAGGGTCACTCGCATCCCAAGCTAAATACCCAGTGCCAGAATTTGTGACTATTATACCTCCATTTCCGATATTAGGAATATAAACTGAATTACTTATGAAGTTTAATTGGTTGTATTGAGGCAAATTTAAATTAACCTCATAGTTGACTCCAATATTAGCTAAGTACCTACATTGAGATGAAACTTCATCTTTTTCACATGAAAATGTTAAGGGAATTATAAACATTATAAGTATTGTGATTTTTTTCATTTCGTGAAATTACAACAAAAAGATTTTTCATTTAAATATTTTGTATATTTGATTGTATCTCGTGTGAACGAGATTTTTTGTGTTTATATAAGAAGGTTTAATTAATTATAATGTAATGAGTAATATATCATATTATACCGAAGAAGGGTTAAAGAAATTAAGAAATGAATTAAGTCATTTAAAAGATATTGAAAGACCAAGAGCTTCTAATGCCATAGGCGAAGCAAGAGATAAAGGTGATTTGAGTGAAAATGCAGAATATGATGCTGCAAAAGAAGCTCAAGGGATGTTAGAAATGAAAATATCAAAGCTAGAAGAAACATTGTCTGGAGCTAGAGTAATTGATGAATCTCAATTAGATAACTCTAAAGTTTTAGTTTTATCTAAGATTAAAATTAAAAATAAAGCAAATGGTATGGAAATGGCATATACATTGGTTGCAGATGGAGAAGCTGATTTATCATCGGGCAAGTTATCAATCAATTCACCAATAGGCAAGGGGCTATTAGGTAAGTCTTTGGGCGATGAAGCTGAAATTAAAGTTCCTAATGGAACTATTCAATTTGTTATAACTGAAATATCAAGATAGTGGCATCTATTTTTTCTAAAATAATTTCTAAAGAAATTTCTTGCTATCAAATAGCAGAAGACAAGGACTTTATTGCTTTTTTAGATATCAATCCAAATTCTATTGGTCATACGCTGTGTGTCCCTAAAATTGAGACAGATCACTTCTTAGATCTTGATAAAAATATTTATACTAAATTAATGTCCTTTTCAAGAAATGTAGCTTTAGCTATTAAAGAAGTTGTTGAATGCAAAAAAATTGGTATGTCCATAATTGGACTAGAGGTTCCTCATGTTCATGTACATTTGATACCTATTTCAAATATGGAAGATATGCAGTTTATTAAGAAAGTTAAATTAAGTCATGAAGAATTTGAATCGTTAGCAAAAAAAATAAGCACTACCTATACTTTGTTTAATTCAATTTGAATTATAGTCTTCACATTTTTTTCTGAGTATTTTACAAATATTTTACCATTGTGATAATCTTCGATAATCCTTTTTGATAAAGATAATCCAAGACCCCAACCTCGTTTTTTACTAGTATAACCAGGATTAAATATTTTTTTAAATTCGTTTTTGTTTATCCCACTTCCATTATCAGTTATTGAGACCTCTAAGGTTGTTTTTTGCTCAACAATACTAACAATAATATTGCCATCCCCCTTGATTGCATCTACACTATTTTTTATAATATTTTCAATTGTCCAGCTATAAAGCTGTTCGTTAATTAGACAGTCTAAGTTTGTGTCTTTAGATTTGAACTCAATTTTTACTTTATTGGAGAGTCTTGTTTGTAAATAATCTAAGGACTCTTTTGTTAAACTTGATAAGTTATATTTTTTTAAAACTGGTTTTGAACCAATTTTATTAAACCGTTCACTTATAATATTTAATCGATCAATATCTTTATTAATTTCTGTGATATAGTTTGGGTCTATATTTTTATTTTTTAAAATCTCAACCCACCCCATTAGAGATGTCAAAGGAGTTCCAATTTGGTGAGCAGTTTCTTTTGCCATCCCTGTCCATAGCATATTAAGGGTAGCGCTCTTAGAGCTTTTATAGTAAAAGTAAATTAATGATATAAATAATAAAATTATTAGGATTAGTGCTAAAGGATAATATTTTAATTTATTTATTACATCAGAATTTCCGTAGTAAAGAGTTTCTATAACTTCATTATTATAAGAAATTTTAATTGGTTTGTTTTCACTTTTAAACTTTCTTATTAGCTTACCAATTTTAATTGAATCTTTGGAATTTAAATTATTTATATTATTAAATTCTATTTCTCCATTTTTATTCACTTTTATCATAGGAGTCGTCGAGTTGTTTCTCAAAACTTCTAAGGTAAGATTAGAAATATTATCGTCTTCTAAGGACTTAGTTAGTTCTATTTGAGCTAATGACCAAATTTCCATTTTTGCTCTTTCTTCAGTTTTGAATTTTTGAAAAAATAAAAAAGTATTCCATAAAATTATAGTAATTATTATCAGAGATAAGGAAACTAAAACCCAATTAGATATATTGTTTTTTTTATTCAAAACTAAATTTGTAAAATATTTATAAATAAATATAATCTAATTATATCAAACTATAATGACATATAAATGATAAGAAATCTTTATTTTAGTCAATCAAATAAATAAATAATTAATCAATAATCGAAATGGAATTAGAAGGAAAAATTAAAATGATTGGTAATACACAAGCTATTACAGACAGTTTCAAAAAAAGAGAAATAGTAATAACAACAAATGAACAATACCCTCAGACTATCATGACAGAGTTTGTTCAGGACAAAGTAGATCTTTTGAACAATTATACTATTGGACAAGATGTTAAGATTAGTATTAATATAAGAGGAAGAGAGTGGAAAAATCCAAAGGGCGAGATTAAATACTTTAATTCTATTCAAGGTTGGCGTATTGAAAAATTAAGTGAAGAAGTGGAATCTAGTCAATTGCCACCAGCAGCTCCATTAAATTCATTTGAAACAACAACTGATATTAACAATGAAGAGCATGATGACTTACCATTTTAAATATGCATATAACAAAACTTATAGAAAATTTTTTTAAAAGGTTTTTACCTTCCCCTTTTATAATTGCTGTATTATTAACTTTTACTACAATTATTCTAGCTGTTATTTTCTCTAGTTTTAACGATTCCGATTCTTCTCTTTCATTTTTAGAAATTTTATCCTCCTGGGAAAGAGGCATATGGAATAATGACTTGTTGGTATTCGCCTATCAAATGATATTAATATTGGTATTGGGTAATATTTTAGTGTTAAGTGCACCTGTAAATAAAGTAATATTATTAATTGCAAAAAAAGCAACTAGTACCGAAAAAGCTGTTGTTATTGTGAGCTTTTCTGTAATGCTAGTTGCTTTTTTTAATTGGGGGTTAGGCCTTATTTTTGGAGCTATTTTAGCTAGAAAAATTGGAGATTACTCTATTGAAAACAACATAGAGCTAAATTACCCTTTAGTTGGGGCAGCTGGATATGTAGGGTTGATGGTTTGGCATTCTGGGATAAGTGGTTCAGCTCCTATTAAAGTTGCTGAGGACAACCACTTGTTTAGTTTAATGTCTTCTAGGGAAGACTCATATTTATATGAAAATCTTCCAACAAGTTTAAATTTTGATTTAACTGTTTTAAGTTATGCTAATCTAATAACATTTTCGCTATTATTAGTTTTAGTGCCACTTGCTTTTTATTTTTTATCTAAAAACACATCAACTGATAATGCTACTTTAAAAACCCTTGAACTCAATAGCAAACCTTTGCCTTCAGTTAAGTTAAGTGGGTTAGAAAACTCAAGATTATTTTCTTTCATTTTTGCTATAGTTTTATTGATAGCTTTTTTTTATCAATACTCAGATCAGTTAATTATGTTTAAGATAACGCCTAACAGTCTTAACTTTTTTATGCTTGGTCTTTCTGTTCTATTACATTCAAATTTTAAATCTTTTTTAAATGCATTAAAATTGTCCATAAATGGAGCTTCAGGTATTTTAATACAATTTCCTTTATATTTTGGAATTATGGGTATTATGAAAGAATCAGGATTGATAATATTTATTTCAGACTTTTTTATATCTATTTCTAATGAATTTACCCTACCTATATTTACTTTTTTTAGTGCAGCGATAATAAATGTATTTGTTCCTAGTGGGGGTGGTCAATGGGTTATTCAGGGACCTGTGGTTATTGCAGCTGCCACGGAGTTAAATGTACCTATACAAAAAGTTGTAATGGCGTTAGCTTATGGAGATCAACTTACTAATATGCTTCAACCATTTTGGGCTTTACCATTACTAGCTATAACGAAATTAAAGGCCAAGGAAATTTTACCATATACACTAATTATTATGCTAGTTGGATTAGTAGTTTTTATTTCAAGTTTAATTGTATTTAAATTTTAATTCATGCTAAGTTCTGATGACTTATTAAATTTTTTAGATAAATCTAATTTTTTAAAAATATTAAAAAAAAGATTATCAAAAGACAAGTATAGTTCGATTGCAAAAACCATTAATTACAACAATCAACTTCTTGAATTACAGTCTTCTTTAGTTGATCTCCAAAATTGGATTTATAAGAATAATAAAAAAGTATGTATCATCTTTGAAGGTAGAGATGCAGCTGGCAAAGGAGGTGCGATCAAGAGATTTACTGAGCATTTAAATCCCAGAATTACAAGAGTGGTTGCATTGCCCAAACCTACGGATAAAGAAAAGGGTCAATGGTATTTTCAGAGGTACATAAAAGAACTACCAAATAATGGAGAGATAGTATTTTTTGATAGAAGTTGGTATAATCGTGCTATAGTAGAGCCAGTTATGGGTTTTTGCAATGATGATGAGTATAATATTTTTATGAATCAAGTGAACGATTTTGAAAAAATGATCACAGAAGAAAATATAATATTAATTAAATTTTGGTTTTCAATAACAAAGCAAACCCAAAAGCAAAGGTTTAACGTCAGACTATCAAACCCACTTAAACGTTGGAAGTTTAGTATTGTAGATAAAGAAGGTCAAAAAAAATGGGAGATTTACACTACATATAAGAAAAAAATGCTGACTAAGACTAACGGTTCAATAAACCCCTGGACTATTATAAAAAGTGACAATAAGCAAAGCTCAAGGTTAGAGTCAATTAGACATGTATTATCAATTTTCAATGATACTAGAGATAAAATCACTAAACCAGTTAAGAATTTATAAATGACTAAGTATTCTATAAAAGATTTAAAATTATTAAGTACTAAAAAGGCGTTAGTGCACCTTTTGACCGAGCCGAATACTACAATTTCAAAAACACTGAGGTATGTCAAATATGAATTTAATTTAAAAAAATTACAGATAGAGCTAATTAAATTACAGAAATGGGTTTCAAATAATGATAAAAAAGTAATTGTGATTTTTGAAGGCAGAGATTCTGCTGGTAAAGGTGGTGCAATAAGAAGAACTATTGAACATCTTAACCCAAGAAAAATCAAAGTGGTAGCATTGCCAAAGCCAACAGAAAATGAAAGAAGCCGTTGGTATTTTCAACGTTATGTGAATCACTTCCCTAGTAAAGGAAATATTGTTTTTTTTGATAGAAGTTGGTATAATAGGGCAGTTGTAGAACCTGTTAATGGTTTTTGTAGCGAAGCTGAATATTTATCTTTTATGGATCAAGTTAATAATTTCGAAAAAATGATAACTGATTCAAATACCTACTTGATCAAGTTTTATTTTTCTATTTCCAAAGAAGAACAATTGAAGAGGTTTAAAGATATTAAAAATAGCTCTTTAAAAAAATGGAAATATAGTAGTGTAGATAGTAAAGCTCAGGAATTATGGAATAAATACACTTATTATAAAGACCAAATGTTCCTCAAGACAAATACAATGAACTCTCCATGGAATATTATAAAAGCGAACAGAAAAACAAATGCTCGAACTGAAGCGATAAATACCCTTCTAGAGAAAATTCCTTATAAGAAAAGCATAGATCTAGAATCTGAGGAAGTTATTTTTTAATTTAAACTATTTATAAATTTATCAACTGAAATGGATTTATCAATGGAGTATTCTCCAATTTTAGTTCTTTTTAGCTTAGTCAATGTAGCTCCAGAACTTAACTCTTTACCAAAATCATTTGCTAAAGATCTTATATAAGTTCCCTTACTGCATTCGACTTCAAAATCTATGTTTGGGATATCAATTTTCAAAATATTAAAACTAAATATTTCAATTTCTCGATCATCAATTATGACATCCTCTCCGCATCTTGCTGATTGATAGAGCCTTTTTCCATTTTTTTTGATAGCAGAAAAAATTGGTGGCTTTTGTTTTATTTTACCAATAAATTTTTGGACACTTTTATTAATTAAATCTTCAGTTACATGATCTATAGGGAATGTTTTGTTTGGCTTTGTTTCAAGGTCATAAGATGGGGTAGTAGTTCCTAAAAGAAAAGTTCCAGTATATTTCTTAGTTTGAACTTGGAATTTAGAAATTTCTTTTGTCATTTTCCCAGTACAAATTATTAATAAACCAGTAGCTAATGGGTCTAAAGTACCCGCATGACCTACTTTTATTTTTTTTAGAGAAAACTTATTTCTAATTAACCATCTAATTTTATTTACAACTTGGAATGAAGTCCAATTTAACGGTTTATCAATTAATAGTAATTTTCCAGAGAGATAATCTTCTTTTGTTGTCAATTTAGATCGGTTATTATGGCTATAGTTCCTACGATAAAACAGTAATATGCAAAATAGTTTAGTTTATTCCCTTTCACCAATTTTAACATCCATTTACATGCTAAAATTCCAGTGATAAAGGAGCTTAAAAACCCTATAATAAATATATTTAAATCAATATTACTATAAGAGATTGAATCACTTAAAAAATCTTTAAATATCTTACCGATAATTAAAGGGATGACCATTAAAAAAGAAAACTTTGCAGCATCTGTTTTGTTTAATCCTAAAATTAATGATGTAGATATTGTTGCGCCAGACCTTGAAATACCTGGTATCATTGCAAAAGCTTGAGAAACTCCGATTACTAAAGAGTTTAGATAACTAATTTCTTTATTATTTTCTTTTGCATTTACCGTTGTTAATAGTAGTATTCCAGTTATAATAAGCATTGATCCAACTAAAAGAATATTACCATTAAATAGCATTTCTAATTCTTTTTCAAAGTATAAACCAACAATAACTGCAGGAACCATTGAAATGAGAATATTTAAAATAAATTTATTTTCTTTGTTGATAGACGGAGCAATCGCTCTTGTCAATAATTCATATATATCTTTTTTAAAAACAACTATAGTGCTTAGAGCTGTTGCAAAGTGAACTACAATTGTAAAGAGTAAGTTTTCAGATGGAATTAAATTACTGCCTAAAACATACTTCCCTATTTCTATATGACCACTGGAGGATACAGGTAGAAACTCTGTTAAGCCCTGTATAATCCCTAAAACTACTGCATCAACCTCATCCATTACTTTTCTTGTTTGTTGCTTAAAATTGCATAAACCTGTACTCCAAACCCAAGTAGTATTAGAGCTGGAGCGAGTCTTATTCTTCTGAAATTATATATATCTGAACTAAATATGTTAGGATCTTCGCTCCCCCCACCTGACATTAGAATAAATCCAAACGCAATAATAACTAACCCTGTTATCATTATTTTATAATTCCTTTTATTGAAAATAAAAGTGTTGTTACCTTTTTCTTTTCTTTTTTTCTCTCCCATGTTTTAGTTATATAATTTTTCAGTATTTAAATTGAGGAGCTTTTGAGTTGCAAAATATGTGCTTACCCAGCTTATTAGTACTCCCAAAAAAGTTATGATTAAAATCAGGTACATAATATAGATATTATTAATCATATCAATAAATGGTATTTTTTTATCCAAATAGAAAATTGTAGAGTATAATAAAGTAGATGCTATTGCAGAGCTACATAGACCCAAGAAAATATTCTTAATAATAAATGGACGTCTAATAAATTTTTTTGTGGCCCCCACTAATTGCATTGTCTTAATAGTAAACCTGTTTGAATAAATAGCTAGTTTTATGGAATTATTAATAATTATAACTGAAATAATAAAGAGTATTAATGTTACAGGAAATATCCATAATGTTATTTTCTTCAAATTTGTATTCATCATGCTCACCAAGTCCCTATCATATTGAATATCTTCAATAAAATTATTCTCTTTAATTAAATTTGATATGCTGTCAATTTTTTTTCCTTCAACATACTTAGAAATTAGATTAATATCAAATGAATTAATCAACGGGTTATAGCCTAATTGGTTGATAAAATCTTCACCAAATTCAGTTTTCATTATTGATACAGCTTCTTCTTTTGAAACATATTTTAAATCTTTAACATATGAGGCAGATATTAGTGAGTTTTTTATTTGATTTAAATCAACAGCTTTAGCACTATCTTTTAAATAGATAGACATTGTTAGTGATTCTTTAAAGTTCTTAGAAACGTTTTTAATATTTACTACAGTAAAACATAATAAGCCAAATAAAAACAGAACCATTGAAATACTCACAACTACAGAGACGTAAGAAGAAAGTATTCTACTTTTTTTTAAATTGTCATTATTCTCACTCATATTTTGAAGTGTAGTTTAATGTAAAAATAAAGAACTAAATCTATATCTAAAAAGATTTTCTATTATAAGAAGAAAATGTAAATTTGTTAGCACACCTACTATTAAATATTTATGAATTACAATTTTCGAAAAATTGAAAACAAATGGCAAACTAATTGGTCTACTAATAACACCTATAAATCTAATATTGATTTAGATAAACCTAAATTCTATGCTCTTGACATGTTTCCTTACCCAAGTGGAGCTGGACTTCACGTAGGGCATCCACTTGGTTACATTGCTTCAGATATTTATTCTAGATATAAAAAACTAAAAGGCTTTAATGTTTTACATCCTCAAGGCTATGATAGCTTTGGTTTGCCAGCAGAGCAATACGCAATTCAAACTGGTCAACATCCTAAGACAACCACTTTTGATAATATAAATACCTACAGAAAACAACTGGACAAAATAGGATTTTCATTTGATTGGTCAAGAGAATTAAGAACTAGTGATCCAAGTTATTATAAATGGACTCAATGGATTTTTATTCAATTATTTGACTCTTGGTACGATTTTAATGCACAAGCGGCTAAAAGTATTGAGGAATTAATTATAATTTTTTCAAACAAAGGAAATAGTAATATTAAAACAAGTAATGATACTGAAATTGAATCTTTCAATTCAGGTGATTGGAATGGTTTTTCAGAAGAAAAAAAACAAGAAATATTATTATGTTACAGAATTGCTTATTTGGCTGATTCAGAAGTTAATTGGTGTAGTGAATTAGGCACTGTTTTAGCAAACGATGAAATAATTAATGGGGTTTCTGAAAGAGGTGGTTATCCAATTGAAAAAAGAAAAATGAAACAGTGGAATATGAGGATCTCATGTTATGCTGATAGACTACTCAACGACCTAGATAAGATTGATTGGAGTTCTTCAATAAAAGAAACTCAAAAAAACTGGATAGGTAAATCTATTGGTTGTTCAGTTTTTTTTAATATAGTTGGTTTTGAAGAAATAATTGAAGTGTTTACTACAAGACCAGATACTATTTTTGGAGTTAGTTTCATGACTTTAGCACCAGAGCATGAATTAGTTCATAAGATAGTTGCAGCTGATAGAGTTAAAGAGGTAAAAAATTATATTAAAGGAGTAAGTACTAAAAGCGAAAGAGATAGAATCTCTAATGTAAAATCGATTACTGGAGTTTTTACCGGAGCATATGCAGAACATCCTATAACTAAGGATCCAATTGAAATTTGGATCGGTGATTATGTACTAGCGAGTTATGGAACTGGAGCAGTAATGTCTGTACCGTGCGGGGATCAAAGAGATTACGATTTTGCAAAAAAATACAATATTGATATCATAAATATTTTTAAAGATGTTGATATCTCAAAGGAGGCTTTTACTAGTAAAGAAAATTTTATATTATCGGGAAGTAGTTTTTTAAATGGATTGCCATATGAGCAGGCAAATCAACAAAGTATGGATTATATTGAAGAAAATAGTTTTGGAAAGAAAAAGGTAAATTTTAGATTAAGAGATGCTATTTTTTCTAGACAGAGATATTGGGGAGAACCTTTCCCTGTTTACTACAAAAAAGGGCTTCCTTATATGATTGAAGAATCTTGTTTGCCTTTAAAACTTCCTGAAATTGAAAAATATTTGCCAACTAAAGAAGGAGATCCCCCACTAGGAAGAGCTGATGATTGGGCTTGGGATAGTGTGAATAATAAAATAGTAAATACTACACTAATAAACGAGACTACTATTTTTCCAATAGAGCTAAATACAATGCCAGGTTGGGCTGGAAGTTCTTGGTATTTTTTGAGATATACAAACACTGCTGAGTCAAATCCAATAGTAAGTAATGATGATCTATCTTATTGGAAAAATGTTGACTTATATATTGGTGGTAATGAACACGCAACAGGTCATTTACTATATTCTAGATTCTGGACTAAGTTTTTATTTGACCGTGGATTCATTGGTTTTGATGAACCTTTTAAAAAACTTATCAACCAAGGGATGATACTCGGTTCTAGCGCTATTATATATAGAGATTCAAAATCTAAAAAGTTTATATCTAAAGAGTTATTAAAAAACCAATTAGTAGATGAAATTCATATTGATGTTAGTTTAATTAATGGTTCTGATGAAGTTGATCTGGTAAGATTAAAATCTTGGCAACCCCAATTTGAAAATGCTGAATTTGATTTTATAAATGATAGATTCAAAGCAGGCAGGAAAGTCGAAAAAATGTCAAAACGATGGTATAATGTAGTTAACCCTGACTTGATTTGTGAGGAGTATGGAGCGGATAGTTTAAGATTATTTGAAATGTTCTTAGGTCCTCTTGAGCAGTATAAACCATGGAATACAGCAGGAATTTCTGGGGTTCATAATTTCTTAAAAAAATTATGGAAACTGTTCATAGAAGAAGATGATATTAAGGATTTAGACTCAAAACCCTCAAAAGAAAATTTAAAGACTCTACATACTGTGATTAAAAAAGTTGAAAGTGATATTGAAAATTTCTCATTTAATACACCAGTTTCAAGTTTTATGATTGCTGTTAACGAATTAACAACACAAAAATGTTCGAGTTTAGAAATCTTAAAGCCATTATTAATTATATTATCTCCGTATGTCCCTCATATTTGTGAGGAATTGTGGGAAAAAACCGGAAATCATGAGTCAATTACTAAAGAGTCCTATCCTGTTTTTGATCCTAAGATGTTAGTAGAGTCTTCTAAAACTTATCCAATTTCTATAAACGGTAAAGTAAGGTTAAAATTAGAGTTGTCACTTGATTTAAATAAGCAAGAAATAGAGAAAATTATCATAACTAATCCAGACGTATTATCTAAACTTGAGGGTAAATCTCCAAAAAGAGTTATAGTCATCCCTGGAAAAATAATTAACCTAGTTGTATGATAACATCAGTTATAGTAATCTTTGTTAGTATTCTTTGTTTAGGAATTGCTTATTACCTTAATCCAGAAAATGCTAAATCTTTACTTGCAGGATACAATACAATGTCAGATACTGAAAGAGATAACTTTGATATAGTTAATTATTTAAAGTTTTTCAAAAGTTTTTTTATAAAATTATCTATTTATTCAATCCTAATATTTGTATTTATTTACTTTTTATATGATGAAGAAACTGCAGCTATAGTGTGGACAATTTCTCTAATGGTTCCTTGGCCTTATTATATAATTAAATCTAAAAAGTATTCTAAATAGCAATTTGTCTATCGATTTGCTGGTCTAAAGAAATATAGGTTTCGGTTCTAGAAACTCCTTTAATAACTTGAATTTTCTTGTTTAATATTTGCATTAAATTTTCATTATCAATACATAATATCTTAGTTAAGATACTCCAATTCCCTGTTGTATAATGACATTCGATTACTTCAGGTATGTTTTTTAATTCGCGGACTACATCTGCATTATCCCCTGCTTTTTCTAAATAAATACCAATAAACGCCATAGTCTTATAGCCAAGAATTTTTGGGTTAATTATAATTTTAGAGCCTTCTATTAATTCTGAATTTTCTAACTTTCTAAGCCTTTGATGAATAGCGGCACCTGAAACTCCAATTCTTTTTGCTATTTCTAAAATAGGAGTTCTGGCATTATTCATAAGTGACCTAATAATTTCTTTATCAATGCCGTCAATTTTTATTGTATTATTTGCCTTTTTCATAAATTTTAATCAAAGATTAAGTGGGTTATACCCATAATATGGAACTTCATATTCATTAAATTTTATTCCATACTCGATTAACTCTTTAAGGATTGGATTATAAATGTTTTTATTTATAGGAAGTTGAACACCCACTGCTTTTATCTTTGAATTCAAAACTGCTAGTGTAGCGATTGCTAACGGTAAACCAACTGTTTTCGCCATTGCAGTATAAGTCTGGTCTTCACCCACACATACCATATTTGATTCAATTTGATATTTTTTATTATTTAATTCATACCCAAACTTATGGTACATTACTATCATGTCTTTGTCATTAGTTTCTAATGACCAACTTTGACAGAGTATGAATTGTAATATTTGTGCTGGTGTTGCTTTTTCTAGTGTAATAGTTTTTTGATTACTAAAGATATCTAGCTCTAGTAATTTATTCCAAATAAGATCATCTTGATCTATTTTTAAAGAGTGCCTTAATTTTAATTCAACGGAGTCTGTGGGGTGATAGGGTAAAAATAAATTTACAAAATCTCTAAACTTCATTTTGTTGCTGTTTTCGATTATGTAACTGTCATCTGTCATACCTAATTGAACAAATACATTCCAAGCTTTACTAAACCCCACTTTTCTAATTGTACCTCTATATAAAGTTTTAACATCTTCCAGTCCATATATCTTTCTGTACTTTAATGAATCTCTATTGGCATAGCCTTCAAATCTACCGTAATTTTCAATTTCTAAAAATTCAGTTCTTCTAAAAAGCTTGCTATAAGGGATATATTTGTAAGAGCCTTCTTGAATAAATTTTGCAGGACTTCCTTGTCCAGCCAGAACAACATTTCTAGGATTCCATGTAAATTTGTAGTTCCATAAATTATTATCAGATTCAGGTGCGATTAAGCCGCCGGTAAAAGATTCAAATAAAATCACTTTTCCGCCTTTTTCCTTTATTTGATCTATTACCTTCATTGCACTCATGTGATCAATCCCTGGGTCTAAGCCAATTTCATTCATAATCACAATTCCTTTTTCTACTGCCTGCTCGTTTAAAGCAAGCATTTCATCACTTATATAGGATGCTGTTAGCATATTTTTACTATGATTAACACAGTCTTTAGCTACGAGTAAATGAAACCTTGCTGGAAGCATTGAAATCACGATATCTGCATTTACGATCTCTTGTTTTCTAGAATTATCATCAAATACATCGAGTTCAATAGCTTTAGATTTAGAGTGGTTATTTAATAATAATTTTGTGTTAGTTATATCTTTATCTGCAATTGTTATAAATAAATTTTCTTTTTCAGATTTATCTAACAGGTATTTTATCAAATATGATGAAGATTTTCCAGAACCAATTATTAATATTTTTCTCATGAATATATGTTGTTATGCTATAAATTTAATAATTTAATCATTAAGCCCTGTAAGTATATTACATTACTTAATAAATTCTTACATTTGGATGAATACATTTAAACCAAATAAATGAATTTAGACAAATATGGATTAATAAAATCTAATTGTTTCTATCAAACTCCGATAGACAAATTACAGCAAATTATAGTTGATAAAAAACAAGGCTTTATAGTAGATTCGGGTGCTTTGGCAATAAGTACTGGTAAATTTACTGGAAGATCCCCAAAAGACAGATATATTGTAAAGGATGAAATCACCAATAATAGAGTTTGGTGGGGGGATATTAATATTCCAATTGAAGAGTCTTATTTTGATAAATTACATTTAAAATTGATAAATTACTTATCTAAAAAAGACGTTTTTGTTAGGGATAGTTATGTTTGTTCTTTAAAGACTTCAAGATTAAATATCCGAACTATTTGTGAATTACCAAGTAGTGATTTCTTTGCGAATAACATGTTTTTGAGACTAGATGAAAACTCTATTGAGGATTTTCAAGAAGACTGGTTAGTGATAAATGCTCCAGGATTTAAAGCAAGCCCTAGAGATGATGGTACGAGAAGCGAAAACTTTGCTATTATCAATTTTTCAAAAAAAACTGTAATTATTGGAGGTACTGGTTATACAGGTGAAATAAAAAAATCTATTTTTTCTGTTTTGAATTTCCTTCTGCCAGTTGATCAAGATATTTTACCTATGCACTGTAGTGCTAATGTTGGTAAAAATGAAGATACTGCTATCTTTTTCGGTCTATCTGGTACAGGAAAAACTACACTTTCAGCAGATTCAACTAGACAATTAATTGGAGATGATGAGCATGGCTGGAGTAAAGAACATAAAATTTTTAATTTTGAAGGAGGCTGTTATGCGAAAGTTATTAATCTGAATAAAGAAAATGAACCTGATATTTATAATGCCATAAAAAAAGGCTCTCTTTTAGAAAATATTATTGCTGATAAAAATGGTAAAGTTGATTTTAAAGATGTTTCAATTACTCAAAATACTAGAGTTAGTTACCCAATTAACTTTATTGAAAACATAAGAAAACCCTCAATTGGAGATACACCTGAAAACATATTTTTCTTAACTGCGGATGCCTTTGGTGTCTTACCCCCAATATCTAAGTTAACTCCTAGCCAAGCAGCGTATCATTTTATTTCTGGTTACACTAGTAAAGTTGCAGGAACAGAAGATGGCGTAGTAGAACCACAGCCTTCTTTTTCTGCATGTTTTGGAGCTCCTTTTATGCCATTGCATCCTACAGAATATGCGAAAATGTTAATTAATAAAATAAATGATTCTGGTGTGACGGTTTGGTTAGTCAATACTGGATGGACAGGAGGTCCTTACGGAATTGGAAAAAGAATGGAATTAAAATATACAAGAGCAATGATTAATGCTGCTTTAAGTGGTGATTTAGAAGATGCTAATAAAAATAATTACCACACTCACTCAGTTTTCAATTTAAACCAACCTAGAGTCTGTCCAAATGTTCCTACTTCAGTTTTAAGTCCAAGAATGACTTGGAACGATGATGTTAATTATTATAAGACTGCTTATAATTTAGCAAACTCTTTTATAAACAACTTTAAGCAATTCGAGCCTTACTCAAACAATGAGATATTATCAGGAGCTCCTAACTTAAAAAAATAGATTTTGTTTACTTTTTGTTTACTTTTTTGATATAATCTTCAAGAGCCATTGTCATAGAAGGGAATTTTTTCGAAGGAGCGGAAATATCTACTTTAAGCCCATTATCTTCACATGTTTTTTTTGTTATTGCTCCAAATGCAGCTATTCTTGTGTTGTTTTGTTTAAAATCAGGATAATTGTGTAATAAGGATTCAATACCCGTTGGGCTGAAAAACACCAAAATATCATAAGAAACATCTGCTAAATGAGATAAATCACTAATCACAGTTCTATAAAATACTGATTGTCTCCAGTTTATGTTCAATTCATTTAGTAGAATAGGTACTTCAGCTTTTAATTTATCAGTTGTAGGAAGAAGAAATCTTTCAGTATCATGCTTTTTTATTAAAAGGCATAAATCTTCAAATTTTCTTAATCCAACATAAATTTTTCTTTTTCTGTATACTACGTGATTTTGTAAATAAAGAGCTACTACTTCAGATTGACAAAAGTACTTCATTGAATCTGGAACTTTATACCTCATTTTATCACATACCCTAAAATAATGATCTACGGCATATCTGCTGGTTAGTATGATAGCAGTAAACATAGTTAAATCTATTTTTTGTAGTCTAACTTCTTTTACAGTAACGGGCATCACGTGAATGAAAGGCTCAAAATCTATTTTTATCTTTTGACTTTTTTCTAGTTCAAAAAAAGGAGAATGTGGTACTGTAGGTTTAGTTTGAGAGACAAGAATATTTTTAACTTTCATATAGTATACCTTTAGAATGAAACTACACTAACTCATTTATAATAAATAAAATTGGCATAATTTCAAGAGTGCAAAGATACAAAATAAAATAAAACATGTTTGGTATTACTAAATTATCATTTAACCTTACTGTTTTGTAAAGGCCTATAATATATAAAATGACAATAATAATTATACTGATTTTTAAAAATGCTAAAGAGTTTGGGAAAGTGTAAACAGTTAGTGAGTTCAAAAGAATTATAATTATTCCAATAAACTTATTGAAGCTATTTCTTTGCTTGTTAAATGTGGTAACAAATTTATCTATCTTAAAGGACCACCCAATCACAATTTCCAATAAATACTTCGAGTAAATAAATAATATAAAATATAGTAAAGTCTTTAAATATAAGAACATTTCAAATCCAATATTTCCAAATGTGTTATAAAAGCAGAGTGTGCTTATAAATAGACTGGAAGAAATGATAAAGTTTGTGTTTAGTAGGCTATTAAAACTACTTAAATAATTATTTTCATTTGAGTTAAATTTGATAAATGAATTATTTAAATATATCTGAAGAAAGTAATTGAATTTTGAGTTATTTAATGATTTGGCAATTGTTATTAATAGAATATTTATTAAAATAATAATTGTGAATCCATCAAATAATATATAATCTCTAATCATTATGGCTAAATTAGGAAGAATATTATACAAAAATAATCTACTAAATAACTATTTTTGCTAAAATCATATATTCATGAAGGATGTTTTAGTTATAATCCCAACATATAATGAAATTGAAAACATTGATAATATAATTATTTCAACATTTGATTTATACACAGATATAAATATTTTAATTGTTGACGACAACTCTCCGGATTTTACTTTTAAAAAAGTTCAAGAACTACAAACAAGATTTAAAGGACAATTGTCTTTATTAAAAAGATCAAAAAAAGAGGGCTTAGGAACAGCTTATATAGAAGGTTTTAAATGGGCCTTACAAAGAGATTTTAATTATGTGTTTGAGATGGATGCTGATTTCTCTCATAATCCTAAGGATATTTCGAGGTTGTTAAAACCAATCGTTGAAGATAATTATGATGTCTCAATAGGTTCTAGATATATCAATGGGGTTAATGTAGTTAACTGGCCCTTAAGTAGGATTATTTTATCATATACAGCTTCAATATATGTGAGGATTATCACTAATATGAATATAAAAGATTCAACATCTGGCTACATATGTTATAAAAAAACAGTTTTGGAATCTATGAACTTAGATGATATTAAATTTACAGGATATGCATTTCAGATTGAAACGAAATATAAAGCATATTTGAAAAATTTTAAATTAATTGAAATACCAATAATTTTTTCAGATAGAAAATATGGTACTTCAAAATTAAATAGCACTATAATTTCAGAAGCAATTTTTGGAGTAATTGGCATGAGAATAAAACAAATACTTAATATCAATTTTTAGATAATGAATCAGATTTTAATTAAAAATGCGAGAATAATTAATGAAGGTAAAATCATAAAATCTGATATTTTTATTGAAAATGAAATGATTCAAGAGGTCTCTAGTTCTATAAGTTTGAAATCTTCATCTGTGCAAATTATAGATGCAGAAAATAACTTTGTAATGCCTGGAATAATTGATGATCAAGTTCACTTTAGAGAGCCAGGACTCACTCATAAAGCTAATATCAAATCAGAATCTAAAGCTGCGGTTGCTGGAGGTATTACTTCTTTTATTGAAATGCCAAATACTTCTCCTCAAGCTACTACAGTTATTGAGTTAGAGAAAAAATTTAATATTGCGTCAAAAGACTCTCATGCAAATTACTCGTTTATGTTTGGTGGAACAAATGATAATTTAGATGAGGTATTAAAAATTGACAGTAAAAATGTTGCAGCTTTAAAGTTATTTTTAGGGTCCTCTACAGGAAATATGTTAGTTGATGACTTAGATGTTTTAGAGAAAATATTTTCTAAAACAGATATGCTTATAGCTGTTCACTGCGAAGATGAATCTACTATCAAGAATAATTTAAAAAAATATACTGATAAATACGGAGACGATATTCCAATGAAATTTCACCCTCTAATTAGAAGTAGAGAGGCTTGTTATATCTCCTCATCAAATGCTATAAAATTAGCAAAAAAAACTGGCGCTAGATTACATGTTTTTCACATTTCAACTGCTGAAGAAACTAAGCTTTTTTCTAACAAAAAAAAGTTAAAAGACAAGAAAATAACAGCAGAAGTTTGCATACACCATTTATGGTTCTCTGATTCAGACTATGAAGAGTTTGGCTCAAAAATTAAATGGAATCCAGCGGTTAAAAGTTCAACTGATAGAGATGCGTTGTGGAAAGCATTACTTGACGACAGAATAGATGTAATAGCAACAGACCATGCTCCTCATACAGAGGAAGAAAAAAAATCTAATTATTTAAATTGCCCATCTGGTGGCCCTTTAGTTCAACATGCGTTGCCCGCAATGTTAGAAGCATTTCATAATAATAAAATCTCTCTTGAAAAAATTGTTGAAAAAATGTGTCACAATCCAGCTATTCTTTTTCAAATTGAAAAAAGAGGTTTTATTAAAAAAGGCTATTATGCTGATTTAGTTATTTTTAATTTGAATAATCCTTGGACTGTAAATAAAGATAATATACTTTATAAGTGTGGTTGGTCTCCTTTTGAGGGAAAATCTTTTAAGTCTAGAATTTCACACACCATAATAAATGGAAAATTAATATATAATAACTCTTCTTTTGTTAACGATTCAAGAGGTAAAAGACTGACATTTAATAGATGAAAAAATTAAATTATATACTGATAATATTTTCTTTGTTTGGTTGTGTGAATAATAGTCTAATTGAACACCCAAATGTGCCTGAAGACCTGATCTCTCAAGAAAAAATGGTTGATATTATTTATGATATGACTCTTATTAGCGTTGCAAAAGGAGTTAATAAAAGCATTCTCGAAAATAACGGAATAATTCCAGAGGAATATATTTTCAAAAAATATTCAATTGATAGTGTAATCTTTGCTGAAAATAACGAATACTATTCTTTTGATTTAAAAATTTATCAATCTATTTATGACGAAGTAAAGATTAAATTAAAAAAAAATAAAAAATTAATCAATGATAGTATTAATATAGCAAGGAAATTATCTGGTGAGTTGAGCAAAAAACTAATCAAAGAACGTAAAATAAATAAAATATCAGTTGATACTATAAAATTTGATAGTATCAATAAAATTAACTTGATTAATACAAATTAGTATTGTAAAATTTTACTTATTTTGTTAGAGCAAATATTAAAATATAGATGAAAAATTTTATTGACGAAATTAGGTGGAGAGGTTTGATCCATGATGAAATGCCTGGAATTGAAGATCACTTAAGTGATTCGATTAGAGTTTCTTATACTGGTTTTGACCCTACATCAAACTCTCTTCATATAGGAAGTTTAGTGCCTATTATGTTACTAGCTCATTTTCAAAGATCTGGACATAAACCAATTGCTTTAATTGGAGGAGCCACAGGTATGATAGGTGACCCATCAGGAAAATCTGCAGAGAGAAACTTATTAGATGAAGAAACTCTGGTTAATAACCAAGCTGCAATAAAACAGCAGTTGTCTCAATTTTTAAACTTTGATTCTAAAGAGAAAAACTCAGCTCTTATTCTAAATAATTTTGATTGGATGAATAGATTTTCCTTCTTAGATTTTACACGTGATATTGGTAAGCATATTTCTGTAAACTACATGATATCTAAAGATTCTGTTAAAAACAGAATATCCTCAGAATCCTCTTCAGGAATGAGTTTCACTGAGTTTACTTACCAGTTAATTCAGGGATATGATTTTTTACATTTGCACAAAAACTATAATTGTACTATTCAAATGGGTGGAAGTGATCAGTGGGGTAATATCACAACTGGAACTGAGCTTATTAGAAGAATTGACTCTGGTAAAGGGTATGCTTTAACATGTCCTTTAATCACAAAGTCCGATGGTGCTAAATTTGGCAAATCTGAAACTGGAAATATTTGGCTAGATCCAAATAAGACATCTGTATATAAATTTTATCAATATTGGTTAAATACTAGTGATGATGATGCTGAAAAGTATATTAAAATATTTACCTTTTTATCTAAAAAAGAAATTAATAATATTGTCATTCTTCACAAAAAAGAACCTCATAAAAGACTGATTCAAAAGTCTTTAGCTAAAGAAATAACTACAATTGTTCACTCAGATAAGTCTTTTTTGCAGGTAGAATTAGCTTCAACTATTCTTTATAGTAAATCTTTCAAAAAAGATATTGAATCGATTGACGAAAACACCTTTTTAGATATCTTTGAAGGAGTTCCTTTAGTTGAGTTGCCTAAAAATGAATTAGTTAAAGGTTTTGATATGATTTCTGTATTGTCTTCTAAAACTGAGTTTTTAAAATCAAATTCTGACGCAAGAAGGTCCCTTAGTGAAAATTCAATTTCAATAAATAAATCTAAAGTTAAAGAAGATTATTTAGTTGAAAATAAGGATTTAATTAATGATAAATATGTGATAATTAACAAAGGTAAAAGAAGTACTTTCATTATAAAGTTCACATAAGTTTATTCTAACAAATTACAACCACGTATATCAGAATTATCAAATCTGCCAAGTATTTCAAATTTACCATCATCACTTTTTTTACCCAAATCTTCTGTTGCAATAAAAGAACATGAATTAATATTTGCTAAATCAATTACATTAACCCCGCCAGTTACTCCATTTTTTTTAAAGGATAAGGCATCTTGAGGTTCTCTAATGTAAATCCTCATCCACGGAGGGCATTGAAAAATCCCATCCCTAATAGAGTATGCTTGAGAGAGCAGCTCCGTCATTCCATATTCACTGTAAATTAGATTTGTGCCAAACCCATTTATTAGTTTTGTATGAAGTTCATTTCTTATCATTTCCCTTCTTCTTCCTTTCATCCCTCCAGTTTCAACTATAGTAAGGTTAGGTAATTTAAAATTAAATTTTTCGATTAAATTTAATAAGGCATACGTAACTCCAATTAAAATAACTTTTTCATTTTTTAATTCATGTAATTTTTCTTTTAATTCTATATAATTATTTAAATAAAAACTACTATTTTTTTTCTTTGTTTTCTTTATTAATTTATCTACCATATATATTAAAGAAGAATTTTTGTTCTCAAGATATGAAGGGAGTAGTGCTAAAATGGTAAATTTTTTGATGTCTCCAAAAAAATATTTAAAGGAGTTTTCGAAGCTTGATTGATAAAGTTTTAAATCAGTTATATAATGTGTGCTTAAATTAGTATTGGTAGTTCCACTACTAATAAATTTTTTCTCAATTACTTCATTAGAACTTAATACTTTGTGGGATTTAAAAAACCTTATTGGCAAAAAAGGTATTTGATTTGAACTAGTAACATCCGAAGGAGTTTTGTTTATTAAATCACAAAATGATCTGTAAATATCATTATTGTGAAATTGAAAATTGAAGACTTCAATTGCTATTGACTCAAACTGCTCATCGCTATTTATTTTAAAAATACTCTCATAATTTGTCATACAATCAAAAGTATTTAAAATAAAAAATATTAACATAAGAATTGACACTTATTTAATAATTTGTTATTGTTAACATAACGTTATCAATTAATAATTTGAATTTCATATGACATTACTTTATATATTTGTGAAAAACAAATGCTTTGAATAAAATACTACTTGTTGACGATGATCCAGATATATTAGAAATTATATCATACTCACTAGAAAATGAAGGTTATAGTGTTTATAAAGCAATGAATGGACTTCAGGCTATTGAAATTGCAGAAAAAGTAACACCAGATCTCATTATTATGGATTTAATGATGCCAGAAATGAATGGAGTTGAAGCGTGTGAACAAATTAGAAAATCAACAAAATTAAATAATGTAATCATTACTTTCTTATCTGCTAGATCAGAAGATTTTTCTCAAATTGCTGGTTTTGATGCTGGTGCAGATGATTATATAACTAAACCTATCAGGCCGAAAGTGTTATTAAGTAAGGTTAAATCTTTACTTAGAAGAAACAAATCTGATATTGACGCTTCATTAATTCAGATTAATGATTTAATTATAAATAGATCAAGATATTTAGTTAATCTAAAAGGAATTGAAATTTCATTACCTAGAAAGGAATTTGAATTGTTATATTTGTTGACATCAAGTCCTAACACTGTTTTTACAAGGAGTAAGATTTTAGATGCTGTTTGGGGTACTGACGTTATTGTAGGAGATAGAACTATTGACGTGCATATCAGAAAACTCAGAGAAAAAATCGGAGATTCATCGTTTAAAACTATTAAAGGGGTTGGTTATAAGTTTGTAAGCTAATGTCCCTTAAATTTAAAAATTCTTATTCTTTTGCAATTAAAACATCTTTTGCAATTTCTTTAATTTCACTTTTTGTAGTTGCAGTTGTCCTTTATCTGTATTCTTTATTAGATCAATATTATTTTCAACTTATTTTACTTGTAATTTTAATTTTCATAATTTCTTTTTTAATAATTCAGTCAAGAATTGAAGCTTTTATTTATGGAAAGATTAAAAACCTTTATAAAGATTTGAACATTATTGATTCAATATCTTTATCTAAGCCTAATGTTACTACCGACATGAATTCTTTAATGCAAAATATCAATGAGTTTAGTAAAGATAAAAAACTTGAAATTGAAAGTTTAAAAGTTCAAGAAGAGTTTAGAAAAGAGTTTATAGGCAATGTAGCACATGAATTAAAAACTCCAATTTTCACTATTCAAGGATATATCGAAAATTTGATTGATGGTGCTGTGGAAAATGAGTTACTAAGAGACAAGTTTTTAAATAGGGCACAAATTAGTGTAGAAAGATTAATTTATATTATAAAGGATTTAGATATGATCACTAAGTTAGAGTCTGGTTCACAAAATTTAGAAGTAACCAGTTTTGATTTAAATAAACTTATAAAAAATATTTTTGATCAATTGGAAATTCAAGCACAAAAAAAGGAAATTAAATTAACTTTTAATACAAATTATTCAGAATCTATTTTAGTAAATGCAGATAGGGATAAGATTCACCAAGTTATAACTAACCTAATTATTAACTCTATCAAATATGGAACTTTTAAAGGTACTACAGAAATCAGTTTAGAAAGTTTAACAACTGAGAAATTAATAGTTAGAGTTACAGATAATGGAGAAGGAATTTTGAATGAACACTTACCTAGACTTTTTGAAAGATTTTATAGAGTTGACCAAAGTGGTTCTAGAAAACAAGGAGGTTCTGGTTTAGGCCTTTCAATTGTGAAGCATATAATAGATGCTCATAATGAGAATATATACATTGAATCTAAATTAGGTATTGGTAGTGAGTTTTCTTTTACTTTATCTAAATGTATAGATTAGTCAACTTTATCTTTTTATTAAGAATTTATTATTATTTCTTTGCATAAAAATTGAGGTTTTGGGTAGTAAAAATAAATTAAAAAAATTTAAAGAAAACGATAGTTTTAATAATGTCTTTCAACCAACAAGAGAGGAATTACTTTCTAATTCTTTTGAATTTAAAGGAAGTTGGTCTGAAAAAATATTCAACAATAGTAATCCAATTATTTTAGAGTTAGGGTGTGGTAAAGGAGAGTACTCTGTAGAACTTGCAAAAAACAATCCTAATACAAATTTTATTGGAATCGACATTAAAGGTGCAAGATTTTGGAGAGGGGCAAAAACCGCAATAGAAAATAAAATCACCAACGTTAAATTTATTAGAGCCCAAATCGAACTTGTAGAATTTCTTTTCGAAAAAAATGAAATATCTGAAATATGGATTACATTTCCAGATCCTCAAATTACTTATAAAAGAACTAAACATAGACTAACCAATTTAGATTTTTTAAATAAATACAAAACAATTCTAAATAAAGACGGATTTGTAAATCTTAAAACGGATAGTGAATTTTTACATGGTTATACACTAGGTCTATTACAAGCTATGAATGGCGCTGAAATACTATATTCAAATCATGATATTTATAAAAGAGAAGGTAGCCCAAAAGAAGTGACAGATATAAAAACTCATTACGAATCCTTATTTTTAAAAGAGGATAAGCCCATCACATATATTAAATTTAAAATCCAATAACTTGAAATCTAGTCAAGATAATTTTTTTCAAAAGGTTTATTCTGTAGTCAAATTAATTCCTTATGGAAGAGTTACAAATTACGGGTCAATTGCTAAATACTTAGGCTCTGCAAAAAGTTCAAGAGCTGTAGGCTATGCTATGAATTCTTCACATAATATGTCAGAAATTCCTGCTCACAGAGTTGTTAATAGAGTTGGTTTGTTGACTGGAAAGCATCATTTTTTTGGCTCTAATTTAATGAAGGAACTTCTAGAAAATGAGGGGATTTGTATAGTTGATAACAAGGTGTTAAATTTTGACAATTTGTACTGGGATCCTAGTATTGAACTATAAGTCTAATACATTTATTAAAATCAAGTTTTCGCACTATATTTGCATAAATAACAATAGGCTTTGAAAATTAGTAAAACTGAAATACTCAAAAGACTTAAAGATGCAAATATTGACAATTGTATTTTTGTTAATCTTGTTAATTTTTCTAATGAAATTATTTTAGATGTAAATATTTCTAATCCTACACTTCAGGCTAAGAAAAAAGCTGAATTAGATATTAATGAATCTTTAAATTCAGAGCTAAGTTCAGGCATTAAAGTAAAAATTAATTTCAAGAAAATATCTGCCGATAAGCCAATCAAAAAAATAGAATCAAAAAAAATATCAGGAATTAAAAATATTATTGCTATTGCCTCTGGTAAAGGGGGTGTGGGTAAATCTACTGTAACTTCGAACTTATCTGTTTCACTTGCGAAAATGGGATTTAAGGTAGGCCTACTAGATGCGGATATTTATGGTCCTTCTATTCCTATAATGTTTGATATTGTAGACGAAAGACCAAAATCAGTATTAGTAGATGGTAAAAGTAAAATGGAACCAGTTACTAACTATGGAGTTAAAATACTTTCTATTGGTTTCTTCACTAAACCAGATCAAGCTGTTATATGGAGAGGTCCCATGGCATCTAAGGCTTTAAATCAAATGATTTTTGATGCTAATTGGGGTGAGTTAGATTTTTTAGTGATAGACTTACCACCAGGAACTGGGGATATCCATTTAAGTATATTACAAGCATTACCAATTACAGGTGCTGTCATTGTCAGTACTCCTCAAAATGTTGCTTTAGCGGATGCTAAAAAAGGAGTTGCTATGTTTAAACAAGAATTAATCAATGTACCTGTTTTAGGTATTGTAGAAAACATGTCTTATTTTACACCTAAGGAACTTCCAGATAATAAATATTATTTATTTGGAAAAGATGGAGCCAAGAATTTAGCAGAGGATTTAAAGGTTCCTTTTTTAGGTAATATCCCTATTGAGCAAAGTGTAAGAGAAGCGGGTGATTTTGGAAGACCAGTTTCTATGCAAGAAGATACAGTGGTTAGTAAAGACCTTAAGACTATAACACAAAAAATTGTTGCTGAAGTAGTCAAAAGAAATAAAGACCTTCCAGATTCTGAAGCAATTAAAATCACAACCATGGCAGGTTGTTCAGCAGTTAACAAATAAATTAATTATTATGTCTGACACTATTAAAGAAAAAATTGAAAATGCCTTAGACGAAATTAGACCATTTCTGCAAAGAGATGGTGGTAATATTTCGCTTATTGAAATAAACAACAGTACTGTTAAGGTCAGGCTAGAAGGAGCTTGTTCTACCTGTACTATAAATCAAATGACACTAAAGTCAGGAGTTGAAATGACTATAAAAAAACATGCTCCAGAAATTGAGAATGTAATTAATATTGAATCTTAAATGATAAAGTCTGATATTCTAATTATTGGAGCAGGCCCCGTTGGTCTATTTGCAGTTTTTGAAGCAGGTCTGCTAAAAATGAAATGTCATTTAATTGATATATTACCTAAACCAGGAGGGCAGTGTTCTGAAATATACCCTAAAAAACCTATATATGATATTCCAGCTTACCCTGAGATATTAGCAGATGACTTAGTTGATAAATTAATGGAACAGTGTTCTCAATTTCAACCTGGATTTACTTTAGGAGAAAGAGCAATGACCATTGATAAACAAGAAGATAATTCTTTTATTGTGACAACAGACAAAGGAACTAAGCATGCATCGCCAATAGTTGTTATTGCTGGAGGGTTAGGGAGTTTTGAGCCAAGAAAACCACTTATAGATAATATTAGTAAATTTGAAGGGTTTGGTGTTGAATATTTCATTAAAGAACCTAATTTATTTAAGGATAAAAAGATAGTGATTGCTGGCGGAGGAGATTCTGCACTTGATTGGGCAGTTGTTTTATGTGAAATAGCATCGGAAGTTACCTTAATACATAGGAGAAATGAATTTAGAGGAGCTCTTGATTCAGTAGATAAAGTTCAGCAATTAAAGAATTTGAATAAAATCAAAATTATTACACCGGCTGAAGTGATTGGTTTAAATGGAGAAAATAACTTAGAGTCAATTACTATTCAAAACTTTGATAAATCTACAGAAGATATACAAACAAATTATTTTATTCCTCTTTTTGGTCTCTCTCCAAAACTTGGTCCGATTTCAAGCTGGGGTTTAGAAATAGAAAAAAATGCAATTAAAGTAAACAACTCTTTAGATTATCAAACTAATATTCCTGGAATTTATGCAATCGGAGATGTTAATACCTATCCAGGGAAACTTAAATTAATATTGTGTGGATTTCATGAGGCGGCTTTAATGTGTCAATCTGCTTTCAAGATTTTAAACCCAAACAAAAAATTCCTTTTAAAGTATACTACAGTTTCAGGTGTTGAGGGATTTGATGGGTCACATAAAAAGGCTCCAAAAGCTGTTATTAAAACTATTTCATAGTGAGTAAAAATGATATAAATATATTTATTACTGATAGAAAAGGCGCTATTCATGATGTAATTGCACCTACAGACATGTCTATAAACTTAATGGAATTAATTAAAATTCATGAAATAGAAAATGACGCTTCAATTGGAGTGTGTGGTGGAATGGCGATGTGCGCTTCTTGTCAATGTTATATAGAGTCTGAACATGATTTGATACCAAAATCTGATGATGAAGAGGCGATGTTATCGGAGGCTTTTTATTTAGAAAAAAACAGCAGATTGTCTTGTCAAATCCCTATATCAACTAACCTCAATAATTTAAGAATAAAAATAGCACCTGAAAGTTAATCTAGTAGTTTATATATCGCTTCAGGAAAAATTCTCTCAACAATTTTTTTATAAGCAATTTCTGAAGGATGAAGGTTATCACTAGCAACTAATTCTGGCATAGTTAAACCAAGCCTAGTTATATCTGTTATATTAATATATGTGATATTATTTTCTAAACAATGGTTTTCTGCAAAATTGTTATACATATCGATTTCTTGGCTAGTAATAGATGGATTTGGCCCTGATTGTCCATACGGAGTAAAGGCATAATCAGGAATCGAGATAACGATAACATCTGACTTACTTTGTGATTTAGTAAGTGAAATAGCGGTATTTACTAACTCAGGAAACTCTTCTTCATAAACTTCAAATGGTTTATTTTGATATTGATTATTTACTCCTATCAATAAAGTTACTAAATCGTTATTTTTAAAAATATTATCTAAACTGTCGTTTTCAATTATTGGTTCTAAGTTATTAATTAAAGAAGTTGTTGTCCAGCCTGTTACCGCAATAATTTCAACATTTATAGTATCTCTGCTTAATTCGATTTGAAGTGAGTCTTTTAATTGTATTGGAAAGCTACATTCATCACAAACACTCTGACCAATAGAATAACTATCTCCTAAGGAGAGTATTTTATAATTTGTCGGAAAAACACCCATGTCATCTACGTCTAGAAAAATATCACAACTAAATACACTAAAAATAATAATGTATGCGATTATTTTTTTCATTTAAACTAAAACCTTTTTATTTACAATAATACTTTCAATTGAGTTCCATAACCCAATCCTTTTTTTTAGTGCTTCTATAGATACTTCTTCAATTTCTTGCCATTTTTCTGGATCATTTTCTGCTAATTCTGTGACCATTTCTAGAGCCATAGGTCCATGTTCATCTTCATCTAATTCAATATGTCTTTCAAAGTAGTATATTAATTTTGAAATATCTTGCTCGGGGAAATTCTTTTGAAAGTTTTTTAATATTGCTGTAAACATACTTGGAATAAGGTTTTCCCTACCAAATGTGAATGCTGCTGCAATCTTATGAGGCTTTCCTTCTTCAATTATCTTAAATGTGAATTCTAAAAATTCTTTAACCTCTTTTGGAATCCTTGAAGAATTAATAGTATTAAAAATATCTTCATTATTTAATTTATTCAAGAATAAATCTATGTCATTGGTATCTGCTCCAAAACTTTTGATAGCTTCTAAATATAGCTCGTAATGACTCATTCTTTCACCTATTTGATTAATGTCTGTTTCTTCGGCAAGAACAATTTCATTAATTAAATATGCAGTTTTCGAATTTTTATTTGGTATCCAAGGAGTATTTGTGCATGTTAATTGTAATTGTAATGATTTCAAAAGTGACATAAAATCCCATACTGCAAAAATATGAGTTTGGACAAAGTTTCTTAAATCATCAATTGTTTTAATTTTTGAATATAAACTATGATTTAGTAATTCTTTTCTATAATCTAGAATCGAGTTGTTGATTTTTTCAACTGTCATATATTTTATTTAAATGCATTTAAACCTGTAATATCTAATCCAGTAATAAGTAAATGAATATCATGTGTACCCTCATAAGTGATTACACTTTCTAAATTCATCATATGTCTCATTATAGAATATTCACCTGATATTCCCATACCTCCTAAAATCTGTCTTGATTCTCTTGCAATTTTAATTGCCATTTCAACATTATTTCTTTTTGCCATTGAGATTTGAGCGGTTGTGGCTTTCCCTTGATTTTTTAAATTACCTAATCTCCAAGCTAATAATTGAGCTTTTGTTATTTCGGTAATCATTTCAGATAATTTTTTTTGCTGCAGCTGAAATCCGCCTATCGGTTTTCCAAATTGTATTCTTTCCTTTGAGTACCTCAATGCTGTGTCATAACAATCCATGGCAGCTCCAATTGCACCCCATGCAATCCCGTACCTAGCAGAATCTAAACAACCTAGTGGAGCGCCAAGTCCAGATTTATTGGGTAAAAGATTTTCCTTTGGAACTTTTACATTGTCAAATATCAATTCACCTGTTGAACTTGCCCTTAAAGACCATTTGTTATGTGTTTCAGGAGTAGAAAACCCTTTCATACCTCTTTCCACAATTAATCCGTGTATTCTACCTTCTTCATTTTTAGCCCATACAATTGCAACTTGAGCAATTGGTGAATTTGAAATCCACATTTTAGCTCCATTTAATAAATAATGATCTCCTTTATCTTTAAAATTTGTCACCATACCTGAGGGATTAGATCCGTGGTCAGGTTCAGTTAATCCAAAACATCCCATCCACTCGCCAGAGGCTAGTTTAGGTAAAAACTTCATTTTTTGTTCTTCATTTCCATATTTCCATATTGGAAACATTACAAGTGAAGATTGAACAGAGGCTGTTGACCTAACTCCAGAATCTCCTCTTTCTATTTCTTGCATAATCAATCCATAAGAAATATAATCTAGTCCCGCACCTCCGTACTCCTCAGGGATGTATGGTCCAAACGCACCAATATTTGCTAAACCACTTACAATTTGAGTAGGGAACTCAGCTTTTTGAGCGTACTCTTCAATAATTGGACTAACATCTCTTTTCACCCACTCTCTAGCTGCATCACGAACTAATAAATGCTCTTCGGTAAGCAATTCATCTAAATTATAATAATCTGGAGCTTCAAATAAATCTGGTTTCATAAATGTTTTTATTTTGTTTCACAAAAATAAACAAAGCTTGTTAATTTATAGTCTTCGAGATAATTTTTTTTCACTATTAAGCCAAGAAATTAAGTAGCCAATATTTTTGATAATAAGTAGTGAAAATGATGAACTCCTTTTTCTTTTGTAGCGGAATACCTTCCTGATTTGTAAAAAGCTGAATTTATTCCTTTCTGCACGTTCTGGACTACAAATTCATCTTCCTTTTCAACTTTACCTAAATCACTTCCTGCGCCTTGGTTTAGTTTAGATTTGTTAAATACATATGATCTAAATTCAATTTTTGTCAATTTTAATCCAACAGGTTTTACAATATTAATTGATAGTCCCCAAGGGTAAAAATTAAACATCATATTTGGATAAACCCAATAATAGTAGGCGGCTACGTCTTTTCCGTGGTCCGGGTGGCCCTCAGGTAAATGAAATACCTCATCTCCCCCAGAAGAATAGCCAATCTGTAAAGACCCGTTTTCAAACAGCTCTGTTTTGTAGGCCCCATAATCTAGTGCTGCGTTTAGGTCTTCATGAACGAAAGGAATATGAAAGCCCTCTAAGTAGTTGTCACAGTATAAAGCCCAATGGCAATTTACAAGATAGTCTTTGCTTAGATTTGTATCTAAATTAAATTCTACTAAAGGAAGAAAGCCGATTCTCTCTTGCATCACTTCGAATACGGACTCAATGTTTATCGAGGGGTTAATTCCTACGAAAACTTGTGGTCCTAAAAACGCAGTCGCGAATTTTTTTAAATGGTCACAAGCCCTAGGAAAGTTTTGAACCTCTGAAAACTCTGGCATAAACTTAAGCGTGCCGTCTTTTTTCCATTGGCGCCCATGGTAACCACAGGCAATGCGTTTAGAGGTTCCTTCGTGATGAAAAATAAGATTCCCTCTATGCGTACAGACATTTGAAAAGCAAGCGACACCATCGCCGCTCTTTTTTAGAAAAAAGGGTT
>CAJVXR010000004.1 GCA_913009535.1 uncultured Flavobacteriales bacterium
GTAGTGACTTGGCTTTATTTCCATGTTCATTAACTTCATGCTGGTATTTATTAATTAGAAAAATACAATTAGGGATTCCAATCACAATTATAAGTGGAGGAATCAGCCCAGTAAGAACAGATATTTCAAAGTCACCAGGGGGAGTATTTATAATAAATAGTCCTAATATCCCCACTGACCAAACAACTCCAACCATCACTACAAATAATGAAATGAAAGTAGCTCTATAAGATCTGAAAAACAGGAAAAAAATTATAGATGTAATTATAAGTGCTAAAATTACAAAAGTTGAAATTTCACTTTTAATATTTTCAGCATTTTTTGTTCTTACATAAGGCATGCCTGATATCTTTATATCAATGCCATAGTTATTTTCAAAATCTCTTACTTTCGGAATTAAAACTGTATTAATATACTCTTCTCTTGCGGGTTCATTTACAATTGACTTTTTTAAATGAATAGCAGTCCTTACAGATTGAGTTTCTGTATTGAACAAAAACTCATCATAAAAAGGATACTTTTCGAATAACTCTTTCTTTAGTGAAATTAATTCAAGATCTGACTTGATCGTATCGTTAATAAAAGGTTCTAAATAAAACTGTTGTCTTTTTTTGTCTTTTTTTAACTTCTGTAAATCTCCTATCGCTATGACTGACTCAATAAAGTTTGTGTCTTTTAAAACTTTAGATAATTTATTCCAAGCATTAAGGTTCTTAGGAGTAAATAATAGTGAATCTTTTACCCCAATTACAATCAAATTACCTTCTTCTCCAAATTTATCAGTAAAATCCAAATATTGGAGGTTTACTTCGTGATTATCCGGTAATAAGTTTGCTTCTGTGTTAGAAAACTTTATGTATTGCCACTGACTAATAAAAAATGAAGTTGCTATAATTAATAAAGTGATAATTATGAGCCTATTCCTTAATATTAAATTTGAAACAGCATCCCAAAACCCTACTAAAAATACTCTAGCCATATGATTGTATTATGTACTGATAGTAAAGATATTAATTACAATTAGAATATTTGTAATATTTAAAAATTATAAAGTCATAATTTCTTTTTCTTTCGCCTCAAATATTGAATTAATACTTTCAATATATTTATTAGTAAGATCCTGTATATCTTGTTCGGCATTCTTTTTTAAATCATCAGAAAATTCTTCATTTTTTTTTATTTCATTATTGGCATCTTTCCTTGAATTTCTAACAACTATTTTTGCTTCTTCTGCCTCAACTTTAGCTTGCTTTGCTAAATCTATTCTTCTTTCTTCTGTTAATGCAGGTACATTTATAATTATATTTTCACCATTATTCATAGGGTTAAACCCCAAATTTGCATTCATAATGGCTTTCTCAATATCAACAAGTAGTTTTTTTTCCCATGGTTGAACAACTATAGTTCTGCCGTCGGGAGTATTTACATTTGCCACCTGTGTTAGAGGAGTTAAAGAACCATAATACTCTACAACAACACTTCCAAGCATTGAAGTATTTGCTTTCCCTGCTCTAATATTTAATAATTTTTTTTCTAGATGTTTTATAGCGTTAGTCATCGCCTCTTTTACTGATTCAAAAATAAATTCTAATTCCTCTTCCATGTTATCTAAAAATATTTATAAGTTAACTGTAGTTCCGATTTTTTCACCAGAAATTAATTTTAATAAATTTCCTTTTTTGTTCATGTCAAATACAATTATTGGTAATTTATTTTCTTGACTTAGAGTGAATGCTGTAGTATCCATTACTTTTAACCCCTTTTTTAGAACTTCTTCAAATGAAATATTATCAAATTTTATAGCATTAATGTTTTTTTCTGGATCCTCATCATAAATACCATCTACCCTAGTCCCTTTTAAAATAACATCCGATTCTATCTCTATTGCTCTTAATACAGCAGCAGAATCAGTCGTGAAATATGGGTTGCCTGTACCACCTCCAAATATTACAACTCTACCTTTATCTAAATGTCTTATTGCTTTTCTTCTTATAAAAGGTTCAGCAACCTCATTAATTTTAATTGCAGTTTGTAATCTTGTTGGAGCTCCAACATTTTCGAGTGCACTTTGAAGTGCTAAACCATTAATTACGGTTGCTAACATGCCCATGTGATCACCTTGAACTCTATCAATTTTATATTCGTTATTACTATCGAAACCTCTAAAAATATTTCCACCACCAATAACTACCGCAACTTGTACACCGAGATCTGTTATTTGCTTAATATCTTTTGCATAATCATGTAATCTTTCAGAATCAATTCCGAAATTCTTTTTGCCCATTAAGGCTTCACCAGAAAGTTTTAGTAATATTCTTTTATATTTCATGCTTAATTTTGAAGTTAAGCAAAGATAATGTAGATTTTTTAATTATATAAAAAAAAATTAAAAGAAGAAGTATTATCCTAGAGCTACTCTCTTGAATTCAACAACATGTAAGTCTTTGTCATAAGAACTGACGTAGTTTTTTACACTTTGTTTTCCATCTTTTATAAAATCTTGGTTTACAAGAGTATTGTCTTTAAAGAATCTTTTTAGTTTTCCTTTTGCAATATTATCTAGCATTGATTCAGGCTTACCTTCAGCTCTTAATTGATCTTTAGCTATTTCGATTTCTTTTTCAATTATATTTGAATCAACACCGTTCTCATCTAGAGCAAGTGGATTCATTGCTGCTACTTGCATGGACACATCCTTTGCTGCAGTAGATGAACCATGAACATTTGCAGATAACCCTACAACTGAAGCTATTTTATTGCCAGCGTGTATATATGAGCCAACAAAAGGTGCATTTATTTTCTCAAATGCTTTAATTTCTATTTTCTCTCCTATAACGCCAGTTTGCTCTATTAGCTTTTCGTCTACTGACAATCCACCAATTTTAGCTTTTAAAAATTCTTCTTTAGTATTACATTCTAGTGCTATCTCTGCCAGTTTGTTTGCTAAACTAACAAAGTCATCATTTTTTCCAACAAAATCAGTTTCACAACCTAAAACAATTGCAACACCAGTAGTATTGTCAGAATTAGTTTTGGTAATTGCAGCGCCTTCTGAAGAATCTCTATCAGCTCTTTTAGCAGCGACTTTCTGACCTTTCTTTCTTAAAATTTCTATAGCTTTTTCAAAATGACCATCAGCCTCGACTAATGCTTTTTTACAATCCATCATTCCAGCACCCGTAGTCTTTCTCAGGTTGTTTACTTCTGAAGCAGTTATTTTTGCCATGATATATAATTAAGTGTAATTATTGTGATATGTGTTATTTTTCCCCAGCTTTTTCCTCAGCTTTTACTTCAGCTTTTACTTCAGTTTTTACTTCAGTTTTTACTTCAGTTTTTACTTCAGTTTTTACTTCAGTTTTTACCTCAGCTTTTACCTCAGCTTTTACCTCAGCTTTTACCTCAGCTTTTACCTCAGCTTTTACTTCAGTTTTTACTTCAGTTTTTGATTCATCTTTTTCAGCGTTTCTTTCAGATAAACCTTCTTGTATAGACGGAGTAATGTTTTCAAGGATCTTAAGTATAGACTTAGACGCATCATCATTGGAAGGTATAACATATTCTACCTCTCTAGGATCAGAATTTGTGTCTACCATTGCAAAAATTGGAATGTTTAATTTTTGAGCTTCTTTTATAGCTATGTGTTCTCTAATTATATCAACAACAAATAAAGCACCAGGCAGTCTTGTCATATCAGAAATAGAACCTAAATTCTTCTCCAGCTTATCCCTCAATCTGTCCGTTTGTAACCTTTCTTTTTTAGAAAGTGTGTTGAAAGTTCCATCTTTTTTCATTCTATCAATAGCGGCCATTTTTTTAACTGCTTTTCTGATAGTAACAAAATTTGTTAGCATTCCTCCAGGCCATCTTTCAGTAATGTATGGCATATTTACTTTTGAAGCAGCTTCAGCAACAATTTCCTTAGCCTGTTTCTTTGTAGCTACAAATAAAATCTTTCTCCCTGAAGCAGCAATCTTTTTTAAAGCTTCAGATGCTTCATCAATTTTAGCTACAGTTTTGTATAGGTTAATAATGTGTATCCCATTTCTCTCCATGTATATGAAAGGAGCCATGTTTGGATTCCATTTTCTTGTAAGATGTCCGAAATGAACACCTGCATCTAATAATTCTTTTACTTCTAATTTTCCCATTTTGTGATAGTTTACTTTCTGTTGATTAGCAATGCCGACTAATTTACTAGTCGATCATTTAGATGCTAAACTAAATCTTGAATAAATTCATAGATAACAAAAACTGGTTATTGATTGTTTTATCTTTTCGAGAATTGGAATTTCTTTCTAGCCTTCTTCTGCCCGAATTTTTTCCTCTCAACCATCCTTGGATCTCTTGTTAACAATCCTTCAGGTTTAAGAATCTCTCTATTTTCTTCTTTTAATTCACACATAGCTCTAGATAAAGCTAGTCTTATAGCTTCAACTTGACCAGTTGAACCTCCTCCAAAAACATTAATGTTTATGTCAAATTTTTTCTCATTGCCAGTCAAGACAAGTGCTTGATTTATTTTGAATTGAAGAGTTGGTGTTGGGAAATATACTGTAGAATCTTTTTTATTCACAGTTATTTTACCTTTACCTTTTTTAAGGTATACTCTGGCTACTGCCGTTTTTCTACGTCCAATTTTATGAATAGTTTCTTGCATTAATTTACTTCATTTAAATTAATAATAGTTGGTTTTTGAGCTTCATGACTATGTGATGAATCTGTGCTCACGTATAGATTTCTAAACAATGCTGCGCCTAATTTATTTTTAGGAAGCATTCCTTTTACAGATTTTTCTACAATTATTGATGGATTTTGATCAAATAGTTGAGTAGCAGATTTGAATCTTTGTCCTCCTGGGTAACCTGTATGTCTGACATACATTTTCTCTTCCCATTTGTTTCCACTCAATTTAACTTTAGAGGCATTTATTACAATTACATTATCACCACAATCTACATGTGGAGTAAAGTCTGTTTTGTGCTTTCCTCTTAATAAAATAGCTACTCTTGATGCTAATCTTCCTAAATGCTCACCATCAGCATCTACAATAACCCACTGCTTGTTAACGGTAGCTTTGTTTGCTGAAATAGTTTTATAACTTAAATTATCCAATTTATAATATTTTCATTAATATTTAACTTCTCTCGAAAAGAGTGTGCAAATCTACAATTATATATTTGAATAGCAAATAGAAGTCTAGAATTTTTTTTAGCCGCACTAATATAACTCTATTTCTACATAATTCTAGTGAGCTTCTAACCAGTTAAATCCATGATCTATATCCACAATAAGTGGTACTTTTAATTCATAAGCACTTTCCATTTCTTCTTTAATTATTGCAATAGCTTTATTTAATTCAGGTTTAAAAACATCAAAGACTAACTCATCATGTACTTGTAAAAGCATTTTACTACTCATTTGTTCTTTAGAAAGTCTGTCTTGTATGTTTATCATTGCAATTTTAATTATGTCTGCTGCTGTTCCTTGAATAGGTGCATTTATGGCATTTCTTTCTGCTCCACTTCTTACGAGACCATTACTTGAATTAATGTCTTTTAAATATCTTTTTCTACCACTTAATGTTTCGACAAATCCGTTTAATCTAGCAAATGATATTTGATTACTGATGAACTTTTTCAAGTTTGGATATTTATTGTAATATGTTTCGATTAAATCTTTCGATTCTGATCTTGATAAATCTGTTTGATTACTAAGTCCAAATGCTGACACTCCATATATAATTCCAAAATTGACTGTCTTTGCGTTAGATCTTTGCTCTCTAGTTACTTCATTTACTGGGATATCAAAAACTGCTGCAGCTGTTGAACTATGAATGTCCTCATTATTATCAAAGGCTTTAATCATGTTTTTTTCTTCGCTCATCGACGCTATTATTCTTAATTCTATTTGAGAATAATCTGCTGCTAGTAGTAAGTGATCTTTGTCTCTTGGAATAAATGCTTTTCTTACTTTTTTCCCTCTTTCTGTCCTAATTGGAATATTCTGAAGGTTAGGATTTACACTACTTAACCTACCCGTAGAAGCTACTGTTTGTAAATATTCAGTATGTACTCTGTTTGTCGAACTAAGGACTTGGTTTGGAAGAGAATCTACATATGTACTCATTAATTTAGTTAAGCTTCTGAACTTAAGAATATTTTTAGCAAAATTATGTTTTGTAGAAAGCTCTGTTAAAACATCCTCCGAGGTTGAATATTGGCCAGTTTTAGTTTTTTTAGGTTTTTTACTAAGTTCCATTTTTTCAAATAAAACCTCCCCTAATTGTTTTGGAGAAGAAATATTGAAAGTTTCACCAGCCTCTTTGAAAATTACACTTTCTAAAGTTGAGATATCTGTAACTAATTCCTTTTTTAAAATTTCAAGAAATTTTATATCTAAATTAATTCCTTCGATTTCCATATTTGCTAAAACCCTTAATAATGGAATTTCAATTTCATTGAACAGGCTTGACAAGTTAGTGTCATTTAACTCTTTTTTAAACAGTTGTTTTAATTGTAAATTCACATCCGCTTGCTCACAACTAATATCTTTTATTTGATTAATTTGTAAATCCGAAAGAAGTTTTTGGTTTTTACCTTTTCCAATTAATAATTGTGCATCAGTTAACGAGTAATTTAAATACGTTTCTGACAACTGATCAATTGAATGATTAGTATCCGGATTAATTATGTAATGAGCTAATGTGGTATCAAAGATCTCTCCTTTAATTTTAATATTATATTGATTTAATATTTTGATATCATTTTTAATATTGTCACTAATTTTCTCAATTTTCTCATTTTCAAAAAATGACTTAATCTGCTCAGTTTTAAAATCTTCTGCGAATGATAAATAGTAGGCTTTATTTTGCTCCCAACAGAATGAGATTCCAATCAACTTATCACTTAAAGAATTTTTCTTATTTGTAAAAAGTTTATAACTAACAACTGAACTATTCTTTAATTTCTTTGCCAACAAGTTAAAACTTAAAGAGGAATCTATAATTTGATAGTAAGTAGATGAGTTAGAAAGATTTTTTCTTTTCAAAACTTCATTATTTTTATCCTCATTAGTGTTATTCTCAAATAAAGAAAACTGACCTGAGCCAGCATTTTCTATTAGTTTTTCCTTAACTATTTTTACTTTGTTTTCAACTGAAAAATCATCATTAATTTTAAAAACTCTATCAACGCTATCTACAAGTCTTCTAAATTCCAACTCCCTAAAAACTTCCTTAACATCTTCACAATCTTTAACTTCAAATTTAAACTCAATCGCTTTGAATTCAACAGGAACATCAAGAATAATAGTTGCTAGTTTTTTTGATAATAACCCCAGCTCTTTATTTGCTTCAATCTTTTCCTTTAACTTCCCTTTTAAAAGGTTGGTATTTTCTAATAACCCTTCCATACTCCCAAACTGAGCTATGAATTTTTTTGCAGTTTTATCACCAACCCCAGGAAGCCCAGGAATATTATCAGCAGCATCTCCCTTCATCCCTAAGAAATCTATGACTTGTAATGGGTCTGATACCTCAAATTTGTTTTTAACCTCGTCAACACCCCAAACTTCATATCCACCGCCAAACATAGGTTTGTACATAAAAATATTCTTGCTAACAAGTTGCGCAAAATCTTTGTCTGGTGTGACCATGAAAGTTTGATAACCCTCTAGCTCTGCTTTTTTTGAAAGAGTACCTATTATATCATCAGCCTCATATCCTTTTTTTACCATAATTGGGATATTTAAGGACTTAAGTATTCGTTCTATATAAGGAACAGCAATTTTTATTGCCTCAGGTGTTTCATCTCTATTAGCTTTATACTCAGAAAACATCTCCACTCTGTCTTGACTACCTCCTCTATCAAAACAAACTGCTAAATAATCAGGTCTTTCTCTTTTAATGACATCAAAGAGCGAATTAGTAAATCCTAATATTGCTGAAGTATCTACACCTTTAGAATTAATTCTTGGGTTTTTGATAAAAGCATAATAACCTCTAAAAATTAGAGCATATGCATCTATTAAAAATAATCTTTTGCTATTCATTAATTAAGTGGTTAAGTAAGAAATTAGTTATTAAAATAATTAGATTCGTAATTTTGATTAGTGTCATTTCTATACTCAGTCATACTAAAGTCTTTGTGAATTGAGAAACTACCAGTTTCGCCCTTTTTATTTATTGCTATGTATGCTACTTGAAAATCTTTGTAGTTACTATTTTTCTTAGAAACTATTCTTTTTATAGCTTCTTCACACGCTCTTTGAGGAGAATAGCCTTTTCTCATTAATTCTACTACTAAAAAACTACCAACTGTTTTAACTACTTCTTCACCTAATCCGGTTGCTACAGCACCTCCAACTTCATTATCAATAAATAGGCCTGATCCAATTATTGGAGAATCCCCAACTCTTCCAGACATTTTATAAGCAAGTCCACTTGTAGTACATCCTCCAGAAATATCTCCATTATTATCAATAGCTAACATCCCTATTGTATCGTGATTTTCAATATTTATTATTGGCTTATATTTTGAGGTTTTTTTCCAATCTAACCAATTAGCTCTAGATTTTTCAGTTAATAGATTTTCTTCGAGATAACCCCGAGAATATGCAAATTTTTCTGCTCCTTCTCCGGCAAGCATTACATGCGGAGTGTCTTCCATTATTTTCCTAGCTACAGAGATTGCATGTGTAATATTTTTCAGGAATACAACAGAACCACAATTACCTTCCGAATTCATTATGCACGCGTCTAGAGTTACGTTTCCGTCCCTGTCAGGCAAACCACCTTTTCCAACTGATTGATTATTTTCATCTGCCTCTTCAACCATGCAGCCTTGTTCTATGGCATCTAAAGAACTTCCACCATTTTTTAAAACTTCCCACGCTTTTTTAGTAGCATTCTTAACATTCCATGTGGCGATAACTATAGGAGAGTCTTTTAAATCAGTTTGGGTTTCTTTTAAACTTCTAGCAAATGAGCTAGGCATGCCAATTGACACTCCTAGCAAAGAACTTTTTTTAAGAAACCCTCTTCTTTTCATTTTTTAATTTTCAATTTGACTACCTAATATTTTTTTAGTTAAAAATGCATATATAATTAGATATGCAAAGCATAATACAGCTACCCAATAGGAAGACTGAATTGTAAAAATATCTGCAATCTTTCCCTGAACTGGAGGAATTATCGCACCACCTAAAATCATCATTACTAAAAAAGAAGAACCTTGTGAAGTATATTTTCCTAAGCCAGTAATACTTAGCGAGAAAATACAGGGCCACATTATAGAGCAGAATAACCCACCACTAATAAAAGCAAATAATGCTACTGTTCCTGTTGAAAATAGCCCTATTAACATTGCTACTAATCCAAACATACTAAATATTTTTAGCGTAGATATTGCATTGTCTTTAGCAAGGAAAAATCCTATTATTTGTATAGCTACTATTATTGAAAATATTATTATCTCGTTCAACGAATAACTACCATAATTAACTAAAACAATAACTCCAAAAGCTATATACGGAACTATTATTAAAAGAACTTTTTTCAACCCCTCTGTCGGATTGAAAACGCTAATTGCACCTGTCCACCTTCCTATCATTAAACCTCCCCAATATAATGAGATATATTTTGCAATTCCTGTATCACTTAGTGCAGTTAATCCTAGTCCGTTTAAATTATTTACTTTATCAGTAACTAACTTTAAAACTTCTCCTAAATTACTTTGAATGGTAACCTCCACACCTACATAAGTAAATATAGCTATCATACCTAAAGCAAGTTGTGGGTATTGTAAAGCTCCCCATCCTTCAGAACTTGATGAAGATTTTACATAAGCGTAGTAAATACAACCTAAAACACTAACTAAGGAAATGATTAAAA
Source organism: uncultured Flavobacteriales bacterium (assembly GCA_913009535.1). The sequence continues at coordinate 9,893 of CAJVXR010000004.1, forward strand.
CAAATAATCTTTGATATTCTAAAGCTTCTTTGGCAACTTCAGTAATTGGTTCTGGAGTTGAATAAGTATAAAAAACCCACCCAAAGCATAAGACCATGATAACAGTTAAAAAAATTAATAAATTCATTGCTTTATTGGCAGGTTCAAATGGTTCTTCTGTTTTACCTTCAGGCAAACTTTTCGAAAAATAGAAAACTGCTGCACATACTAAAAAGAGAACGGCAACTCCAAGATATAAACTTTGCATTTTTGAAAATTCAGCAGTTCCATCTCCAGATAATGTTCCGAAAATTACAAAAGCAACTGCTAAAGGCCCTATAGTTGTTCCAAATGAATTTACACCACCCGCAAGATTTAATCTTGATGATCCTGATTTAGGGTCCCCAAGTGACACTGCAAATGGATTTGCACCTGTTTGCTGTAAAGAAAAGCCTAACCCCACAACAAATAAGGCAATTAAGACATAATAGAATACTTCTGTTTGTCCTGGCTCTGATCCGTTTATAGCTGGATACATAATTAAGGCACCAACTGTTGATATCAGTAATCCGTATATGATTCCTTTTTTATAACCCCAATTATTAAAAATATCTTTTTTTCTTTGGCTTGAAACTATAAAAAGTATTAATGCTCCAATGTAATATGCTCCATAAAATGCAAAATCTACTAATTGAGATTGAAATTGATCGATATTGAAATAAGTTTTACAAAATGGAATAAAAACTCCATTTGAAGCGCCGATGAATCCCCAGAAAAAAAAGACACTTACCAAAGTGGCAAGAGCAGGGTTGTTAGTTTGAATTTTCATAAAAATAAATTTTAGATTTGTTTGTTGTCTAAAATAAGTAAAGCATTTAAGATTATTTAACATTTTTTTAATTAAATATTAATTAAACATCAACATTTATAAACATATATTTGCGCTAAACCATGAACTGGATATTATTTTTTATATTTATTTTCTTTATTGATTTTTATTCTTATAAATCAATAAAAAACATTAACAAAAGTAAAATTTTAAAATATTCGTATTTTATTACATCGCTTTTTGTTGTCTTTTATTTTTTTCTTGAATACAAGATTCAACCAAATGGTTATAGTAAATCTTTATCATTAGGACTTTTGATTGCATTTTACAGTCCAAAATTTATATTAGTATTATTTAACTTAACTGAAGATGTTTTCAGATTTTTAATAGCTGTATACAATCGCTTACGCAAACGTAATATGGTTATAAAATTACCCTCCAGGCGAAAGTTTATTAGTAAGTTAGGTATTGGACTGGCATCCATTCCTTTTGTCAGTTTAAATCTTGGGATGGTTTGGGGTAAAAACAATATCAAAGTTCTTAATTACACATTATTTTTTGATAACCTCCCTTCTTCTTTTGACGGATTTAAATTAACCCAGATTAGTGACCTTCACGCTGGTAACTTAGATAATTTAGATGATTTAGAGCGAACTGTTAAATTAATAAATTCACAAAATTCTGATGTTATCTTTTTCACCGGAGACTTAGTCAACAACGAGGCTGATGAGTTAATTCCTTGGATAACTACTCTTTCCAAGTTAAGCGCCAAAGATGGAGTTTATTCTATATTAGGAAATCATGACTATGGAGATTACCGCTCATGGCCAACAGAGTTAGAAAAAAAGAAGAATTTCGCCAAATTAAAAAAATATCAAAAAAAAATAGGCTTTGATTTAATATTAAATGACAGTAGGTTTATTTACAAAGGTGGTCAAAAGTTAGCTATTGTAGGAGTCGAAAATTGGTCTAATGCATTTAGAAAATATGCAGATTTATCATTAGCTACTAAAAAAATAAAGTCATCAGATTTTAAAATATTACTCAGTCATGACCCAACACATTGGCAGGAAAAAATTCTTCAGGGTGAAGATGATTATCCATTAACTCTAAGTGGTCACACCCATGGTGGTCAATTTGGAATAGAAATACCTGGTTATTTAAAATGGAGCCCTGTAAAGTGGAGGTATAAATATTGGGCGGGGATTTATAAAGAAAAAAATAAATACTTAAATGTCAATAGAGGCCTTGGAACTACAGCAGTTCCAGGAAGGGTAGGGATATGGCCAGAAATTTCTGTAATCACCTTAAAATCATCAAATAACGTATAATCCCCTGGAAATGTTATATTTGTATAATCTTAATTGATTTAAAACTTTAAGTTATGTCAAAATTTGGAGAGTTAATTGATGTGGAAGTTCCTGTACTACTTGAGTTCTTCACACAGTGGGATGAAACCTCAAATAGCATGCATCCAGTATTAAAGGATGTTGCTGCAGCTATTGGTGATAAGGCAAAAGTCATTAAGATTGATGTAGATAAAAATAACGATTTAGCTGAGGCACTTAGGATAAAAGGACTACCTACTTTTATTATTTACAAGGATGGAGAAATGAAGTGGAGACAAAGTGGCGTTGAAGATGCTAATACTCTAATTGGTAGAATTCAAGAATATATTTAAAATATTATTCTTTTCCAATAAACAATTCCAAATACGAATTAAACTCTTCCATCTCTTTTTCTAAAAAATCGCCATCTTCGTGAGATATAATGACTCCAACTAAAGATCTGTATCTTTCAATATCAGTGTATATTTCTTCAGCATATTTGTTTTTGTTTTCATCTTTCAAATTGCTAAAATAAAAGAGGTTTTCTTGATATTTATTGGATATTTCTAAAAATAAATTTCTAGCTTTTTCATTACTACCAACCTTGTAATAAGATTCAATGTAAGGCTCTAAAAGTGTGTAATACCCAAATATGCTCACTGGCATATTTTTCATTATAATATCGGTTATCTCTTCTGCTTTATCTAATTGATTTTCTAGAATAAGCTGATTTATTAATCTTGAAACGTTACTTCGATAAGTAATACTATTTTTCCTAGATTCAACATCAAAATAAATATCCATACTTCCTTTTGTTCCCCAATCCCAGCTTTTAACCATAGGGTACATTTTTTCTGTATTAACCCTACCCATTTCATATGGATTTGATTGATCAATAGGAGTCTTAATTGGCACTAATTTATAGCACAAACCTTCAAGCTGTAAATAATCTTTCATCCATAAATAATCTTCATCCCCAAAAGAACCACCTGTAAAGTAAATCGGTCTTTCCCAATTGTTTTCTGCGATAATATCTAACATTAATAATCTGTTTTTGTAAAGTGCTTGCCCTTTAATTTTAATAACTATTTCATCAACAATCTGATCTTCTAAACTACTGTCTACTATGTTGTTTTTAATTACTGACTTTTTATCTACAGGGATACTAATACTTTCAGTTGGTAAATAATTTGCATTTAAATCTTGTTCTCTTAGGTAAGTAGTTTCATATCCTTGTTTTTGAAGTAAACTCTTATACTTATATTTTTTATCATCTTCTGTAACAAATTTTATCATTTTCTTTATATCAACGGTATCTAATGTGGTAACTTCTTTGATAATATAATCTCTGGTGCCATACCTGTACTTTTCGTGTGATAAAGATGAGGGAATAGGCTCGCTATCATATGCTTTTCTTTTCATCTGGTCTATATACCAATCGGTAGCAAAAAGGCTAGTATTTAAAACACGAACGTCTGTTCTAATTCCTTCAATTTCTTGTGCATACCATAAAGGGAATGTATCATTATCACCAATGGTAAACAAAATTGAATTTGGTTCACACGATTCTAAGTACTTTTTTGCCATCGAATATGCTGTATACCTGCCAGATCTATCATGATCATCCCAGTTACTACTAGCGAGGTTAATAGGGAGTATTAAAATAAAAATTGGTACTGCTAATATTTTAATAAATTTTGAATTTATAAGTTTATTTAGATAGCTAGTAATACTAAATACTCCAAAACCTATCCACATTGAATAAACATAGAATGAGCCAACAACGGAGTAGTCTCTTTCTCTAGGTTCAAAGGGCCTTACATTTGTGTATACTTGTATGGCAATCCCAGTGAATATAAAAAAGACTAACATTGTCCAAAACAACTCTTTATCTCTGTTATACAAAAAATAGAATCCTATTAAACCAATAATAAAAGGAATCATGTAAAGCTTATTTCTTGATTTATTATCCACTACTTCAGAAGGTAAATTATCTTGACTTAACCCTAGATGAATTTCATCTAAAAAATTAATTCCACTAATCCAATTTCCATGCATATCCATTTTACCCTGAATGTCATCTTGTCTTCCACTAAAATTCCACATAAAATACCTCCAGTACATATAACCTAACTGGTACTGAATTAGATATGTAATATTGCTGATTATTGAAGGTTTCTCTATGTCTAAGTATTGACCATAGGTTTTTAAAAAATTGTGGTGATCTTCATAATTAACATCTCCTTCGTAAGTTCTTTTTTTAAAATCACTTACTAATTGTAATAACTCTTTGGCTTCTGGTTGATTTTTGTATTTATTTTTAATCTCATAATTTAAGAACCCTGTATACCTAAGATAATTTGAAGCATGCGTTGAACTCCACATTCTTGGTAGTATTGATGCTTGTTTACTGTTAAAGTTTTGAGTAGCATTTTTGTAGTTATTTACAATAATATATTTGCTATTAACTAAGTCTTTTTCATATTTTGGCTTATCATCTTTATATGGATTTTCCTCATCTAGTCCAGAATATTGATCAGTAAACAAAGGTCCATAAAACAAGTGTGTTTTGGGATACTGTTCTAGGTTGTAATATGCTAAAAGTTCTCTTGCATTAGAAGGATCATTTTCATTTATAACAACGTCTGCATTTGCTCTTATTGGAAGCATAATCCATGACGAAAACCCTATTAAAATAAATAAAACACAAAGCACAATTGTGTTAAGTGTTTTTAAATTCTTTTTAATTGTGTAGTTTATAGTATAATAGAAAAAAGCGATTAATAGAAGTCCTGCAATTATTGTTCCAGAGTTAAAAGGAAGACCTACAGAATTTACAAAAAACACTTCCAATAGACTGAAATAAAGTAAAATATTAGGAGCCAAAAGTTTAAATACAAACATTAAAATTCCAACTACAAAAATATTAGCTATGATGAACTTTTTTATTGTAATTGGTTTATAGTTTTTAAAGAAATAAATCAATCCTATTGCTGGAATTGTTAGTAAGCCCATAAAATGAACACCAAATGATAGTCCAACGATAAAACTAATTAATATGAGCCATCTGTTACCTCTTGGCAAATGCATCTCCTGCTCCCATTTTAAGCCCAAATAAAATAATGCAGACATTATTAGCGTTGCCATTGCATATACTTCTGTCTCGACAGCATTAAACCAGAAAGTATCAGTAAACATAAATGATAAACTTGCAACACTAGAACTTAAAAGAATTATGAAATTATTATCTCCTTTGGTATCAATTTTTGATGATATTTTTGAAAGTAATATGCTAACTGACCAAAACATAAAAAGAATTGTAAATGCGCTAGCTACCCCACTCATCAAATTCATTATGTACCCAATTTGTGATGGTTCAACTGCAAAAATTGAGAAAAAGGCACCTAACATTTGAAAAAGAGGAGCTCCTGGAGGATGTCCAACTTGTAGCTTTGATGCTGTAAGGATGTATTCACCAGAGTCCCAAAAGCTAACAGTTGGTTCGGCTGTAACAGCATATACAATAACAGCTATAGTAAAACACAACCACCCTAAAATTTTGTTCCATTGCTTAAAGCTAATATCACTCATAAAATTATTTTAAATGTCAAATTTAATGATAAAAATTATACACAGTAATTATTAACAATTATTTAATAAAAATTTATTTTTTAAAAATTCTTGTTAAAATGAAAGATTGTTATAAATTTGCACGCTCAGCAATTGGCCTATGGTGTAACTGGTAACACGTCTGTTTTTGGTGCAGAAGAGTCTAGGTTCGAAACCTAGTGGGCCAACTGATTAAGTTTTTAAAAGTTTCTTGTTGAAGGAAACCTTTAAGAATAAAAATTAAATTTGTATATTTGCATCTTTAATTATTAGAAATGATCATGAGGGGACTAAAAGTCCCCTCTTTTTATAGAATTATGTTTAGAAATATCGTTGAAGAATTACTTGAGACAAGTTTATCGGAGAGAAAAGACTTGTTTTTAACAGAGTTTGAAATACTTTCTGGTAACAAAATTAGAATTGTTATAGATGGTGATAATGGTGTTTTAGTTGGAGACTGCATGTATATTAGTCGTGCCATAGAACACAATATAGATAGAGAAGAACATGATTTTTCTCTAGAAGTAAGTTCTGCTGGTGCATCCGCGGCTTTGACTATAAATAGACAATTTGTCAAAAATATAGGTAGAGTTTTAAATGTTAAGACTGAAAATAATGATTACGAAGCTGAGTTAGTAGATGCTACTGAGCATGAAATAAAATTAAAATGGAAGCAACGCGAGCCTAAGAAAATTGGTAAGGGTAAAGTAACCGTTGAAAAACAAATTAATATCTCTTACAAAGAGATAAAAGAAGCAAAAGTAAAAATTAAATTTTAATATTATATTATGGAAAATATAGCGTTAATAGAGTCTTTTTCTGAATTTAAAGACGATAAGTTAATTGATAGAGTAACTCTAATGACTATCTTAGAAGAAGTTTTTAGAAGTGCCTTAAAAAGAAAATTTGGCGATGATGATAATTTTGATATTATAATAAATCCGGATAAAGGAGATTTAGAAATTTGGAGAAATAGAGTTGTTGTTGCAGATGGTGAAATCGAAGATGAAAATGGCGAAATATCATTGACAGAAGCAAGGCTAATAGAACCAGATTTTGAAGTTGGTGAAGATGTTTCAGAAGAAGTTAAGTTATTTGATCTTGGTAGAAGAGCTATTCTAGCATTAAGACAAAATTTAGTAGCTAAAATCCAAGAGCATGATAATACTAATATCTACAAACAGTTTAAGGAATTAGTTGGCGAAATATATACTGCAGAAGTTCATCACATTAGACATAGAGCTATAATTTTATTAGATGACGAGGGAAATGAAATAATAATGCCAAAAGACAAGCAAATTCCTTCTGATTTTTTCAGAAAAGGAGACAATATTAGAGGTGTTATTGAAAGTGTTGAGTTAAAAGGCTCTAAGCCGTCAATAATTATGTCAAGAACTTCTCCAGCATTTTTGGAAAAGTTATTTGAACAAGAAATTCCAGAAGTATTTGATGGATTAATAAACGTAAAAAAGGTTGTAAGAATACCTGGTGAAAAAGCTAAAGTAGCCGTAGATTCATATGATGATAGAATTGATCCTGTTGGAGCTTGTGTTGGAATGAAAGGCTCTAGAATCCATGGAATTGTAAGAGAGCTTGGGAATGAAAATATTGATGTTATTAATTACACTAATAATCTTCAACTTTTTATTACTAGATCTTTAAGTCCTGCCAGAATCACTTCAATTAAAATTGATGAAGAAAATAAAAGAGCTGAAGTTATTTTAAAACCAGAAGAGGTCAGTAAAGCAATTGGTCGTGGAGGACACAATATTAGATTGGCTGGTCAAATTACTGGATATGAAATTGATGTATTTAGGGAAGGTGTAGAGGAAGATGTTGAATTAAGAGAATTTAGTGATGAGATTGATGGCTGGGTGATAGATGAGTTTGCTAAAGCAGGACTAGATACTGCAAAAAGTATTTTAGAACAAGATGTAGTTGACTTAGTTAAGAGAACAGATTTAGAAGAGGAAACTATTGTTGAAGTAGTTAGAATTCTTAAAGAAGAATTTGAAGATTGATAATATAAATTAAACCAATTTATGGCTGAAAATATTAGATTAAATAAAGTGCTTAGAGAGTTGAATATTTCAATTGATCGTGCTATAGATTTTCTTGAATCTAAAAGTATTGAAATTGAAAAGCGTCCAACTACTAAAATTTCTTTAGAGATTTATAATCTATTATCAGATGAGTTTCAAACAGATGCAAATAAAAAAGTTGCATCAAATGAACTAAGTGAAGCTAAATCTAAGGAAAAAGAAGCCATTAGAATAAAAAGAGAGACTGAGATTGAGTTGCTGCTTAAGAAAAAAGAAGAAGAAGCTAAGGTAATTACTGCTGCTTCTAAGATTAAAGAAATTAAAAAAGTAGGTAAAATTGATTTAAAACCAGTCAAAGCTAAAGTTAAGACTGAAATCAAAGTAGTTACTCCGGAAGCAAAGCCTGTAGCTAAAGTTGAGTCTCCTGTAATTAAAAAACCTTTAGAAACTTCTAAAGAACCACTTCTTGAAAAACCAGCTAAAAAATCATCTGAAAAACTGGATGAAAAGTCTGTAGAAAAATCTATCGAAACAATTAAAGGAGCTCCTAAAGTTGCTTCTAAAGATATTCAACCAGAAGATGAGGTTAAGGATGAAGTTTCTGGGACAGTAACAACACAGTATAAAAAATTATCAGGTCTTAAATCCACTGGTGAAACCATTGATTTATCAAAATTTAAAACTGAAAAGAAAAAAGAATCTCCAGCTTCAATTCATTCTAAGAAAAAAAGAAGAAGAATCAGTAAGCCTAATGATACTGCAAAGCCAGGACAAAGACCCCCACTAAGGCCAGGTCAAAGGCCAGTTCAAAAGGCTAATATTAAAGCTAAATCTTCTCCATCAACAAGAGAAGAGCCTAGTGCTGAAGAAGTTCAAAAGCAAGTTAGAGAAACTCTTGAAAAACTTCAAGGGAAAAGCTCAAAAGGTAAGGCTGCTAAATACAGAAAAGATAAAAGAGACCAACACAGACAAAAAACAGAAGATGAACAAGCCAACGTTGAGGCTGAAAGTAAGTTACTTAAGGTAACGGAATTTGTTACTGCAAGTGAGGTAGCTACAATGATGGATGTTTCTGTTACTGAAATTATTTCCGCATGTATGACTCTTGGGATGATGGTAACAATGAATCAGCGATTAGATGCAGAAACGCTTAGTATTGTAGCTGAAGAATTTGGCTATAGTGTTGAGTTTGTAACTGCAGATATTGAAGAATCAATTGAAGAAATCGAAGATTCAGAAGAGGACTTAAAGCCTAGAGCACCAATTGTTACGGTCATGGGTCATGTTGATCATGGAAAAACTTCTTTATTAGATTATATTAGAAAAGAAAATGTAATTGCAGGAGAATCGGGTGGTATTACTCAACACATTGGAGCTTATAGTGTAGTGCTATCTAGTGGGCAAAAAATTACTTTTCTTGATACTCCTGGTCACGAGGCATTTACTGCAATGAGGGCAAGAGGAGCACAAGTAACAGATTTAGCAATAATTGTTATTGCAGCAGATGATGATATTATGCCACAAACGAAAGAGGCTATTTCTCATGCTCAAGCTGCGGGAGTCCCTATAGTTTTTGCTATTAATAAAATTGATAGACCAACTGCAAATCCAGATAAAATAAAAGAAGGTCTTTCGCAAATGAATTTACTGGTTGAAGATTGGGGTGGTAAAATTCAATCTCATGATATATCGGCTTTAAAGGGTGATGGTGTGGATGATTTGTTAGAGAAAGTTTTATTAGAAGCTGAGCTTTTAGAGCTTAAGGCTAATCCAGACAGAGCATCTTCTGGAACAGTTGTTGAAGCCTTTTTAGATAAAGGTCGAGGTTATGTTTCCACTATTCTTGTGCAAACAGGTACATTAAAAATTGGTGACTTTGTTCTTGCTGGAAAAAATAGTGGTAAAGTAAAAGCTATGCAAGATGAAAGAGGGAATAATGTTGAAAGTGTAGGTCCATCCTCTCCAATTTCAATTCTTGGTTTAGATGGTGCTCCTCAAGCAGGTGATAAGTTTACTGTTTTTGCTGACGAAAGAGAGGCTAAACAAATCGCAGTGAAAAGAACTCAGTTACAAAGAGAGCAGTCAGTTAGAACACAAAGACATATTACTTTGGATGAAATTGGTAGAAGAATCGCTTTAGGAGAGTTTAAAGAATTAAATATTATCCTTAAGGGTGATGTAGATGGTTCTGTTGAGGCATTAACAGATTCCTTCCAAAAATTATCAACTGAAGAAATACAGGTAAATATTATTCACAAAGGAGTAGGAGCTATAACTGAAAGTGATGTCTTGTTAGCTTCAGCTTCAGATGCAATAATTATTGGATTTAATGTTAGGCCAACTGGAAATTCCAAACAAATAGCAGACAAAGAAGAGATTGATATTAGAATGTACTCAATAATTTATGATGCTATAAACGACCTTAAAGATGCTATGGAGGGTATGTTATCACCTGATTTCAAAGAAGAAATTACTGGTACTGCAGAAGTTAGAGAAACATTCAAGATATCAAAAATAGGAACTATTGCAGGATGTATGGTGACTACTGGTAAGATATTTAGAAATTGTGGAATTAGACTCATTCGTGATGGTATCGTAGTTTTCTCAGGTGAGTTAACTTCACTGAAAAGGTTTAAAGATGATGCTAAAGAAGTTGCAAAAGGGTATGATTGTGGTATACAAATCAAAAACTATAATGACCTTAAAGAAGGAGATGTTATTGAAGGTTTCCAGCAAGTAGAAATTAAAAAGAAACTCAAATAGTTTATTAATTAATTTTTTCTAAATCTACTTCTTTGTTCTGAACTTTAGGTTTTGGCCTAAATATAAAAGCCTCTGGATATTTTTTTTTAATTAATAATAATTTTTTATCTGCCTGAAGTTGTGTGAAAAAATCTCCAACCCAGACTTTATAATTGGGGGTTTCGTAGACAAGCTTAATTTCGTCGCCTGGGTATTTATTTTTTGTATGACTGCTGATTAGTTCTAAGGCTTTATCTCTTTTACCACTAAATATTTGAATTTTTAGGTTGAATAAATTCTCATTAATTTCTTTTTTTAATTTTATTAAGCTGTCTATTTTAGGATTCTGTTTTATTTGTATTAAATCAGACTGTGAATATGAGTATTCAGAAGTAATAAATATGCACATGTAAATAATTATCCTATTCATTTTTTAAGTATTTTTGAACTACAAATGTATAGTTATTTTTGATATGCTCTAGATTTATTATTTAGAATGCTTATAAATTATAATTTAACAAAAAAATTAGCATATGTGATCATTAAATAATCGTCTATATGTGTTATTTTTGTGCTTGATTTTTATGAACGATTTTTTCTTTTTGAATGAACAAAAAATATAAAAAATTAAACTCTAAATTTTACTCTATTAAAAATTCAACAAATTTTTTATACAAGCTCGCTGGAAAATTACTGCTTGCTATAGTATTTATTTTTAATACCTCTTCTTTCGCTCAAGAATTAGACCCTGTTAAGGGGAAAGCTCTATTTAATTCTAATTGTGCAGCTTGTCACAAGCTTGATAAAAAAATGACTGGTCCAGCTCTAAGGGGTGTTGAAAACAGATTATACAATGAGGAAGGATTAGATAAAGAATGGATGTATTCATGGATTAGAAACAGTGCATCTCTTATCAAATCCGGAGATGACTATGCGAATAAGATATATGCCGAATATAATGGCTCTGCAATGACTGCTTTTCCTCAGCTTTCTGACTCTGAAATTGATAATATACTTTCTTATACAGCACAAGAAAAAGCCGTGCCTGTTGCCAAAATATCCGAAGTTACAGTCGAAAATGGAAATAATTCTAACGGTATATCTAATGAAATAATATTAGGAGCTTTTGCTTTTGTCTTCTTGCTTTTGGCATTAGGATTATTTTTAGTGAACAAAACCCTTAGAAGGTTTGCCGTTGAAAGCAATATAGAATTACCTACAAAAAAAATATCGACTCGAAAACCACTTTGGAAAGCATTTGTCGATAATCAATTTTTATTACTTTGTAGTGCTATTTTAATGCTGCTAGTTAGTGCCTATTTTGTTTACGGTTTCCTTATGCAAATTGGAGTTAATCAAGGCTATGAGCCCGTTCAACCAATTCACTACTCTCACAAAATTCACGCAGGTGATAATGAAATTGACTGTAAGTATTGTCATTCTTCTGCTCGTGTTAGCAAGCACTCTGGAATACCATCTCTAAATGTCTGTATGAATTGTCATAAATCTATTTATGAATATAATGGTGAAACTACCGAAGAGTATTCAAAAGAATTTTATGATGCTGAAATCCAAAAACTATATAAAGCTGTTGGATGGGACGACGAATCTCAAGAGTACACTGGTGAAACACAAGCTGTTAAGTGGGTTAGAATCCACAACCTTCCTGACTTCGCATACTTTAATCATGCGCAACACGTCTCTGTGGCTGGCATTGAATGTCAAACTTGTCACGGACCAGTTGAAGAAATGGAGATAATGTATCAATACTCCCCTCTAACAATGGGTTGGTGTATTAATTGCCACCGGGAAACGAATGTAAAAGTTAAAGACAATCAGTATTACGAAAAGATTCATGAACAGTTATCCAAGAAGTATGGAGTTGATAAGTTAACTGCTGCTCAAATGGGTGGTTTAGAATGTGGTAAATGTCATTATTAATATTTTATATATAATTATTTATGTCATCAAATAAGAATAAGAAATATTGGAAAAATTTAGCAGACTTAAATCCGCTAAATAACAATGCTATAGAGTCTTTAGAACAAAAAGAGTTTATTGAAGAGATTCCTGTTGACGAATTTTTAGGTGATGATAAAAGTATGTCAGACTCTTCAACTACCAGAAGAGATTTTCTAAAGTTTGTTGGTTTTAGTACTGCAGCTGCATCTTTAGCTGCTTGTGAAGGCCCAGTAATTAAATCAATCCCTTACGTTGTTCAGCCAGAAGAAATAATCCCAGGAGTAGCTAATTATTATGCTACTACTATAGCTAATGGTTATGACTTTGCTAATGTTTTAATTAAAACAAGAGAGGGTAGACCGATAAAGATTGAAAAAAACAAATTAGCACCAATTTCTGCTTCTGCTAATGCTAGAGTTCAAGCTTCTGTATTAGATTTATATGATAGCTTTAGATTAGCTAAGCCATTTAAAAACCAACAGGAAAGTTCTTGGATTGAGTTTAATAATGATACTAAGAAAAAACTAAATTTATTAAGAAATAGTTCAAAGTCAATCGTCTTTCTAACTCAGACTTTTGCAAGTCCATCCACCTATAAGTTAATAAAAGAATTTAAAGAAAGCTATCCAAATACAAAACACATTGTGTATGATGCTATTTCAGAATCAGCTGCTTTAGATGCATATCAGACTAAATATGGAATTAGAGGTTTGGCAAATTATGATTTTTCAAAATCAGATTTCATTTTATCAGTAGGTGCTGATATATTAGGAGACTGGCAAGGTGGCGGTTTTGACTCTAACTATGGGAAGTCTAGGATACCTACCAAAGGTAAAATGTCAAGGCATGTTCATTTTGAGGCCAACATGTCTTTAACTGGAGCTAATGCCGATAATAGATATCCAATAAATCAAAATGATCAAAAACTAGTTTTGTTATCAATTTATTCAAAACTATTTAATAAAACATCTGACATTAAATTAAGTGATAAGCTTAGTAAAGTTGTTAATAATTTAATGAGTGAATTACTGCTTAGTAAAAACCCGGTAGTTGTTTCTGGAATACAAGATTTTGATTACCAAAGTTTAGTTCTAGAGATTAATCAAAAATTAAATTCAGAAGCTTTTCAGCCTCATAAAACCATATTTACAAGACAAGGAAATGACAAGGATGTTGAGAAGCTAATTGTTGATATGAATAATGACAAGGTTGGAGCTATCATTATGTCTGGTGTTAATCCAGTTTATACTTTATCAAACTCAAATTCTTTCATTGAAGGCTTGAAAAAAACCGAGTTATCCATTTTATTCTCAATGAAAAATGATGAAACAGCTCAGCATGTAAGCTATCTTGCTGCCTCACCACATTATTTAGAATCTTGGGGAGATGCAGAAATGACTAAAGGTGAGTATTCGATTACGCAACCAACCATAAGACCTATTTTTGATACTAAGCAGTTTCAAGAAATATTGTTATTATGGAATAACAATAGCACTACATTCCACGATTACGTAAAATCTAATTGGAAAAAAAACATATTGTCTGGCAAAACTTGGAACGAAGCATTACATGATGGAATATATGAAAATAAAAAATCTGTTAATTCTAGATCAAGTTTTATAAGTAAAAAAAATAATTCTTCTGTTTCTATTTCATCACTTGTTAGTGCAATTCAAGTTAAAACCGAAAACACATTTGAACTAAACCTATACTCAAAAACAGGTATGGGAGATGGACAATGTGCTAATAATCCGTGGCTTCAAGAATTTCCTGACCCTATCACCAGAACTACTTGGGATAATTATTTAACCATTTCAGAAGTTGATGCAAAAAACCTAAACCTTTATCTAGAACCATCTACCTTTTTTAATCAAAGTAAAAACGGTGCTGATGGTGGATTAAATGGTAAATATGCTATTATAACTTTAGATGATAGAGAGATTAAAGTGCCTGTTATGATTCAGCCTGGACAGGCTAAAGGTACTGTTGGACTTTCTTTTGGGTATGGAAGAAAAAGAGGGATTAAAGAGGTTATGATGACTGGTGTTAGTGGATATGAACTATTTAAAGATTCTAAATCTGTGCAGTCAATTAAAATCACTGCAACCGATGAAATTCATGAGTTTGCATGTGTTCAGCTTCACAATACTTTAATGGGTAGAGGAGATGTTATAAAAGAAACAAACCTTGAAATTTTTAATACTAAAGATTCTAATGTTTGGAACCCAGAAGCAGTAGTTTCTTTGAATCATGAAGAAACTCCTGTATCATCTCCATCTGTTGATTTGTGGGATGAATTCGACAGATCTATTGGTCACCACTTTAACCTGTCAATTGACTTAAATGCTTGCACAGGTTGTGGAGCTTGTGTTATTGCATGCCATGCAGAAAACAATGTGCCAGTAGTAGGTAAAAGTGAAATAAGAAAAAGTCGTGATATGCACTGGCTTAGAATTGATAGATATTATTCGTCAGAAGGTTCTTTTGAAAGTGATGACATTAAAAAAGATAATATTAGTGGCCTAGGGAGTTCTTTATCTACTTTTAAAGAAATGGAAAACCCGTCTGAAAATCCGCAAGTTGCTTTTCAGCCTATAATGTGTCAACATTGTAATCACGCTCCTTGTGAAACAGTATGTCCTGTTGCTGCAACTACTCATGGTAGACAAGGGCAGAATCAAATGACATATAACAGGTGTGTTGGCACTAGGTATTGCGCTAACAATTGCCCTTACAAGGTTAGAAGGTTTAATTGGTTCTTATATAATGAGAACGATGAATTTGATTATCATATGAATGATGATCTTGGAAGAATGGTTTTAAACCCAGATGTTACCGTTAGATCTAGAGGAGTTATGGAAAAATGTTCTTTCTGTATACAAACTACTCAGGCTGTAATTTTAAAAGCTAAGGTTGAAGGTCGACCAGTATCAAAGGGAGAATTCAATGATTCATGTGCTTGCTCTGCTGCTTGTAGTAGTGGTGCCATGAGATTTGGAGATATAAATGAAGAAGAAAGTCCAATATCAAGTTTAATTAAAGATGATCGAGCTTATCACCTGTTAGACACAGTTGGTACAAAACCAAATGTAGTGTATCAAGTTAAAGTTAGAAATAATAAAAATAGTTAATAATATAGTATTATGGCGTCTCATTACGAAGCACCTATTAGAAGACCATTAGTAACAGGAGAAAAATCATATCATGATGTTTCTGTTGATATTGCAAGACCTGTTGAGGGGCAAGCAAATAAACAATGGTGGATTGTATTCTCATTAGCTCTACTTGCATTTTTATGGGGTATAGGTTGCATTGTTTATACTATTTCTACTGGTATCGGAGTATGGGGATTAAATAAAACTGTTGGATGGGCATGGGATATTACAAACTTTGTCTGGTGGGTAGGTATTGGTCACGCAGGTACTCTAATTTCTGCTGTTTTATTAATCTTCAGACAAAAATGGAGAATGGCAATTAACAGGTCTGCTGAAGCAATGACAATTTTCTCAGTTATTCAAGCAGGGTTATTTCCAATTATACACATGGGAAGACCATGGCTAGCATACTGGGTATTGCCAATACCTAACCAATTTGGCTCATTATGGGTTAATTTTAATTCTCCTTTACTTTGGGATGTTTTTGCTATTTCAACATATTTATCAGTTTCTTTAGTTTTTTGGTGGACAGGTCTTCTTCCTGATTTTGCAATGATTAGAGATAGAGCAGTAAGACCATTTCAAAAGAAAATTTACAGTTTACTGAGTTTCGGTTGGTCAGGAAGAGCCAAAGACTGGCAAAGATTTGAGGAAGTTTCTCTAGTCTTAGCTGGGTTAGCGACTCCTTTAGTTTTATCAGTTCACACCATAGTATCCTTTGATTTTGCTACTTCAGTAATCCCTGGATGGCACACAACAATATTCCCTCCCTACTTTGTAGCAGGAGCAATATTTTCTGGTTTTGCAATGGTTAATACTCTACTGATAATAATGAGAAAAGTATGTAATCTTGAAGATTATATTACAGTTCAGCATATTGAACTAATGAATATAGTAATTATGATTACGGGATCTATTGTTGGGGTTGCTTACATAACTGAATTATTTATTGCTTGGTATTCAGGAGTCGAATACGAACAATATGCATTTTTAAATAGAGCGACAGGTCCTTATGCATGGGCTTATTGGATGATGATGAGTTGTAATGTGTTTTCTCCTCAATTTATGTGGTTTAAAAGATTAAGAACTAGCATTATGTTTTCATTCTTTATTTCAATAGTAGTAAATGTAGGAATGTGGTTTGAGAGGTTTGTTATTATCGTAACATCATTACATAGAGATTATTTACCTTCATCTTGGACAATGTTTTCACCAACATTTGTTGAAATAGGAATTTTCATTGGCACGATTGGATTCTTTTTTGTGTTATTTTTATTATACGCAAGAACATTTCCTGTAATAGCACAAGCTGAAGTTAAGACGATATTAAAAAGTTCAGGGGAAAAATATAAAAACTTAAGAGATTCTGGAGAATCTTTAGTTGGCACAGGTGCTGACAAAAGAACTTCTAAAATTTCTATAATAAAAAATAAATAAGTAATGGGGTCTTCAAAATTCGTTCATGCTATTTACAATGATGATGATGTTTTATTGTCTGCTGTAAAAATGGTTAAAGATGAAAAGTTTCATATCGAAGAAATTTACACTCCTTTTCCTGTTCATGGGCTAGATAAAGCTATGGGCTTAGAGCCTACTAGAATTGCTATTGCTTCGTTTATATATGGGTGTATAGGTTTTACTGTTTCTATTCTTATGATGAATTATATTATGATTGAGGATTGGCCGATGGATATTGGTGGAAAGCCAAGCTTTAGTTATATTGAAAATATGCCATCATTTGTTCCAATTATGTTTGAATTAACAGTTTTTTTTGCTGCCCACTTAATGGTAATCACATTTTATCTTAGAAGTAGAATGTGGCCCTTTAAAAATGCAGAGAACCCTGATAAAAGAACTACTGATGATCATTTTTTAATGGAAATAGATCCATCGAGTAAATTAAAAGATTTAGAAAAAATTCTTAAAGAATCAGGTGCCGTAGAAATAAAAATTATTGAAAAAGAATCTCATTAATATTATGCAAAATATATTTAAAATATTAATACTTACTTCAGTTATAGGGATACTAAACTCTTGCAACTCTAAGGGTACTCCTAATTATGAATACATGCCTAACATGTATAGGTCAATCCCATATGACACCTATGGAGAGTATGATATATTTGAAAAAGGTAACTCTGCTCTTATTCCACCTGTTGGAACTATTGCAAGAGGACATTCTCTATTTGAATATGAGAATAATACGGCTGGATATGATCTAGCTAAAAGCAATTTAAAAAATCCATTTTCAATACTAGAAGTTGATATGAAAAAGGGTAAAGAATTATATAATATATATTGTGCTGTTTGTCATGGAAACAAAGGAGACGGTCAAGGTATTTTAATGAAAAGAGAAAAAATATTAGGGATCCCAAGTTATTCAGACGTAGGTAGATCTATTAATGAAGGTAGTGTATACCATACAATTTATTTTGGTAAAAACTCTATGGGTTCTTATGCAAATCAACTGAACGATGAAGAAAGATGGTTGGTAACACATTATGTGTTGAAATTAAAATCAGATTTAGAAAATTAAATAAAGGCTTAGAAAAAATGTATACTATTTCAAACAGATTAAAAATATTTTCTATTACTCTTATAGTATTAGGAGCTTTGGGTTGGGGTTATAGTTATGTCAATTCTCATAAATCTTTAGAACAAGTCAAGGAAATTTTAGCGGACGAATCATCTCATGGTAGTTCTCATGAATCTGATTATCACGAAGTTGAATCAGTTAGCAATAATCATGGTGATTTATCACATGATTCAAACGAAGATAAGCATGCGGAACATGTAATGCATCAAATCCACAATAGACCTTATGCTGCTTTATATGTTGCTGCTTTTTTCTTTATGATGATTTCCCTAGGAGTACTTGCTTTTTATGCTATACAATATGCATCACAGGCTGGTTGGTCACCTGTTTTATACAGGGTTATGGAAGCGATTACTTACTATTTATTACCTGGAGCACTAATTGTTTTGGCTGTTGCAGTTATAGGAGATAAACATATTTTTATTTGGATGGATCCAGAGGTTGTTGCTCATGATGAATTAATTCAAGGCAAATCTAGCTGGTTAAATAAACCTTGGTTTATCATTAGAGCTTTAATCTTTATTGGAGGTTGGTGTTTATATAGATATTTTTCTAGAAAATTTTCATTAGCTCAAGATAATAACAGTGGTAATAAATATTTTAAATTAAACTTTAGAATATCAGCTGTGTTCTTGGTGTTTTTTATTTACACAGAATCTATGATGTCTTGGGATTGGATTATGAGTGTTGATCCACACTGGTTTAGTACTTTGTTCGGATGGTACTTATTCGCCAGTATGATTGTAAGTGGTATCACTGTTATTGCCTTAATTACTATCTATTTAAAATCTAAAGGTCTACTTGATTTTGTTAATGATAGTCACTTACACGATTTAGCTAAATTCATGTTTGGTTTTAGTGTGTTTTGGACGTACTTATGGTTTTCTCAGTTTATGTTAATATGGTATGCAAATATTCCTGAAGAAGTTACCTATTATGTGACTAGGATAGAGCATTATACAATTCCATTTTTCGGAATGATTGTAATGAATTTTATTTTCCCATTTTTGGTTTTAATTAATAGTGATTACAAACGACTTCCATGGTTTATTGTGATGGCTGGAGTTGTTATACTAATTGGACACTATGTGGACATTTTTGTTATGATCATGCCTGCAACAGTAGTCGATAGATGGTTCTTTGGTTTACCAGAAATAAGTGCTTTAGCTTTATTTTCAGGTTTATTTATATTAATAGTTTTTTATTCATTATCAAAGGCACCACTGTTAGCTAAAGGAAACCCGTACATAAAAGAAAGTGAAAACTTTCATTATTAATATTTAAGTATATATAAATGAATACTTTTTTGACAATTTTAATTTTATTATTTATTGTAATTGCTATCTGGCAGATCGTTAAAATATATGATCTAACTCATGTAAGCACTGTTGTTATAGATAACTCAGAAATCGCTAATGATGAGGATAATAGAATAAACGGTAACTTAATGTTAGGGTTTCTAATATTTATCTATGTTATTACAATAGTATGTTTTATTAGATATGGTGATTTTCCACTGATGTCAAATGCAGCATCAGAACATGGTTCTAAGATTGATAATCTTATGATGGTATCAATGGTCCTTATATTCATTGTTCAAACTGTTACACAATTTTTCTTATATTATTTTGCCTATAAATACAAAGGTCAAAAAGGGAATAAAGCTTTATTTTACTCTGATAATCACAAACTAGAGTTCTTGTGGACTATCATTCCTGCCATAGTTCTTACTGTCTTAATTACTTATGGTCTAGTTACTTGGTCTGAGATAATGAACGTTGATCAAGATGAGGATCCAATGGTTATTGAATTATATGCTCAACAATTTAACTGGAAAGCCAGATATTCTGGCGAAGACAATGCTCTTGGCAAATCTAATGTTAGGTTAATTGATATAGATAGAGCTAATATATTAGGCCTAGATGAATTTGATCCAAACGCACAAGATGATGTTATTACTACGGAACTTCATTTACCCGTTGGTAAACCTGTCTTATTCAAAATGCGATCTCAGGATGTTTTACATTCTGCATATATGCCGCACTTTAGAGCTCAAATGAACTGTGTGCCAGGTATGATTACCCAGTTTGGCTTTACTCCAAGTGTTACAACAATAGACATGAGGAAAACACCAAAAATGGTTGAAAAAATATTGAATATTAATAACATAAGAGTAGAAAAAAGTAAGGAGCTTCAGGAAAAAGGTGAAGAAGCTTTAGACCCTTATGAATTTGATTATTTACTGTTATGTAATAAAATTTGCGGTAAGTCACATTATAACATGCAAATGAAAATTATCGTTGAAACTCAAGAAGAATTCGATAATTGGATTAACCAACAAACTAAGTTTGAAAACTCATTAATAGCTCAAAAATAATATTTATAATATGTCAGAATATATAGAATTTGATCCAACTGAAGATCACGGACATCATCATAAAGAAACGTTTATAACTAAATACATATTTAGTCAAGACCATAAAATGATTGCTAAGCAGTATTTAATTACTGGTGTGCTATTTATGGGTGTAATAGGAATTCTAATGTCTCTTTTAATGAGACTACAAATTGCATGGCCAGAAGAGCCAAATATAATATTTGAATTTTTTCTAGGTAAATGGGCTCCCGACGGAGTTATGGATGCTGATATTTACTTAGCGCTAGTTACTATGCATGGTACAATAATGGTTTTCTTTGTCTTAACAGCTGGACTGAGTGGAACTTTTAGTAATTTATTAATACCACTTCAATTAGGAGCAAGAGATATGGCTTCTGGTTTTTTAAATATGATTTCTTTTTGGTTATTTTTTCTATCTACTGTTATCATGGTAGCTTCAATATTTGTTGAAGCAGGCCCAGCTGCAGCAGGATGGACAATATATCCTCCTTTAAGTGCAGTTGAGTTGGCGCAAGGAGGCTCTGGCTTAGGAATGACTTTATGGTTAGTATCTATGGGTATATTTATTGCTTCCTCATTAATGGGTTCTCTTAATTATATAGTTACTGTAATAAATTTAAGAACTAAGGGTATGAAATTAACAAGGATGCCATTAACTATTTGGGCATTTTTTGTTACGGCTATAATTGGAGTAATTTCTTTCCCCGTATTGTTATCTGCTGCTTTATTACTTATAATGGACAGATCCTTTGGGACATCTTTTTTTCTATCAGATATTTTTATTCAGGGAGAAGTTTTACATTACCAAGGTGGATCTCCAGTTTTATTTGAGCATTTATTTTGGTTTCTTGGTCATCCTGAGGTATATATAGTTCTATTGCCAGCTCTAGGAATTGCTTCGGAAGTTATTTCTACAAATTCAAGAAAACCAATTTTCGGTTACAAGGCCATGATACTATCAATTCTTGCAATTGCATTTTTGTCAACAATTGTTTGGGGTCATCATATGTTTATTTCAGGAATGAATCCGTTTTTAGGCTCTGTATTTACATTTACAACACTATTAATTGCTATTCCATCTGCTGTAAAAGCTTTCAATTATATAACAACCTTGTGGAAGGGTAATATTCAGTTCAATCCTGCGATGCTATTTTCAATAGGCTTTGTGTCAACTTTTATTACAGGAGGTTTGACGGGAATTATTTTAGGAGACAGTGCTCTTGATATTAATCTACATGACACCTACTTTGTGGTAGCTCACTTTCACTTAGTAATGGGTATTTCTGCGCTTTACGGATTATTCTCTGGAGTATATCATTGGTTCCCGATGTTATTTAACAGAATGTTAAATAAAAACTTGGGTTATGTACATTTCTGGGTAACTGCTATTTGTGCTTATGGAGTATTTTTTCCAATGCATTTTATTGGAATGGCCGGATTACCAAGAAGATATTATACAAACTCTAATTTTCCATTATTTGATGATCTAGCTGACACAAATAAAATTATTACAGGTTTTGCAATTGTAGGTGGATTAATTCAAATAGTGTTTCTATACAACTTTATTTACAGTATGTTTTACGGAAAAAAATCTCCACAAAACCCATGGAAGTCTAACACATTAGAGTGGACTGCGTCAATGAAGCATATTCATGGAAATTGGCAAGGACAAATTCCTGAAGTATACAGATGGCCATATGACTATAGTAAGCCAGGTTATGATGAAGATTTTGTGTCACAAAATATACCAATGAAAAAAGGGGAAATAGAGTATTAATAGTTAATAACTTTCATTTTAAAGAAAAAGCCTTTCTAAAACGAAAGGCTTTTTCTTTATATTTGTTTTATGAATGAGAACCTTGATGCATCTTCAGAAAGTTTGTCATCTGACGAACATGAATTTGAACAAAATTTAAGACCGTTATCTTTTGATGACTTTACTGGGCAAGATCAAATATTAGAAAATTTAAAAATTTTCATAGAAGCTTCTAATCAAAGAAATGATGCTTTAGATCATACGCTATTCCATGGTCCTCCAGGGTTAGGAAAAACAACATTAGCAAATATTTTAGCTAATGAGTTAAAAGTTGGAATAAAAGTTTCATCTGGACCAGTGTTAGATAAACCTGGTGATTTAGCTGGACTGCTTACAAATTTAGAAGAGAGAGATGTTTTGTTTATTGATGAAATTCATAGACTCAGTCCTATTGTTGAAGAATACCTTTATTCTGCTATGGAAGATTACAAAATTGATATAATGATTGAGTCTGGTCCCAATGCTAGATCTGTTCAGATTAATTTAAACCCCTTCACTTTAATTGGAGCTACGACAAGATCTGGATTGTTAACTGCTCCAATGAGAGCAAGGTTTGGAATTACAAGCCGATTAGAATACTATACTAAAGAGGTCCTTTCTACAATTATCAAAAGAAGTGCCGATATTTTAGATGTGCCCATTTCTCATGAGGCTTCTGTGGAAATAGCTGGGAGAAGTAGAGGTACCCCAAGAATTGCAAATGCCTTATTAAGACGAGTTAGAGATTTTGCACAAATTAAAGGAAATGGTGAGATAGATATTCATATATCCAAAAGCAGCTTGCTAGCCTTGAATGTAGATAAGTATGGTCTCGATGAGATGGATAATAAAATTCTTAATACTATTATTGATAAATTTAGTGGAGGTCCTGTAGGTTTAAATACCCTCTCAACTGCCGTTGGAGAAAATGCAGAAACAATTGAAGAGGTTTATGAGCCTTTTTTAATTCAGCAAGGTTTTATCATGAGAACCCCTAGGGGTAGAGAAGTTATGGAAATAGCATATAAACACCTTGGAAAAATTAGAACAAATAAACAAAAGGGTTTGTTTTAATTTATAAATAAAATTGACTACAAGAAAAAAATATACTGAATTAATTAAATCTGAAGCAAATCGACTTGGGTTTATTTCTTGTGGTATAAGTAAATCTGATTTTTTAGAGCAAGAAGCTCCTAGGTTAGAGAAGTGGCTCAACAAAAACATGAATGGAGAAATGAAATACATGGAAAATCATTTCGATAAAAGATTAGACACAACTAAATTAGTTTTAGATTCAAAAAGTGTTGTTTCCTTATTATACAACTATTATCCTAGTCAAAATTTAAATAAAGATAAGTCGCCTAAGATTTCTAAGTATGCATATGGTGCCGATTACCACTTTGTTGTGAAAGAAAAAGTAAATGAATTATTGTATTTTATTAAAGAAAATATTGGAGATGTTTCGGGAAGAGCATTTGTAGATTCAGCACCAATTTTAGAAAAAGCTTGGGCTGCAAAAAGTGGACTAGGCTGGGTTGGTAAAAACTCTAATTTAATCACAAAAAAAGTTGGGTCATTTTATTTTATTACCGAGCTAATAATTGATCTTGATTTAGATACTGACCATGCGCAAACAGATCATTGTGGATCTTGCACTGCTTGTTTAGATGCTTGCCCTACAGATGCAATAGTTGAGCCATATGTAGTTGACGGAAGTAAGTGCATTTCATATTTCACGATAGAACTAAAAGATAATCTCCCTATCTCTATGAAGGGTATGTTTGATGACTGGATGTTTGGCTGTGATATTTGTCAAGATGTTTGTCCTTGGAATAAATTCTCTAAGCCTCATAATGAACCTTTATTCAATCCAAACCCAGACTTGCTGTCTATGACTAAGAATGATTGGGATGAAATAACTCAAGAAACCTTTAGTAAAGTATTTTCAAAGTCTGCTGTAAAGCGAACCAAGTTTAAAGGCTTAAAAAGAAATATAAATTTCTTAAAACATTAAGCTATTAAGTTTTGGTTTCAATCATAACATACTACATTTGTAATTCATCAAGTTTACAATGAAAAGAAAAACTACAAGAAAGCAAGCTTTAGATTACCATGCTAAGCCAACCCCTGGAAAAATAAAAGTAGTCCCAACTAAAAAGTATGCAACTCAAAGAGATCTTTCTTTGGCTTATTCACCAGGTGTAGCTGAGCCTTGCTTAGAAATTCAAAAAGATAAATCAAACTCTTATAAATATACATCTAAAGGGAATCTTGTTGCTGTAATCACAAATGGGACTGCAGTATTAGGATTGGGAAATATTGGCGCTGAGGCATCTAAACCTGTTATGGAAGGGAAGGCTTTATTGTTTAAGATTTTTGCAGATATTGATGTTTTTGATATCGAAGTAGATACAGAAAATATTGAAGAGTTTATCAATACTGTAAAAAATATTGCACCTACATTTGGAGGAATTAATTTGGAAGACATCAAAGCTCCAGAAGCTTTTGAAATTGAAAGAAGATTAAAAGAAGAGTTAGATATTCCCGTAATGCATGACGACCAACATGGTACCGCAATTATCTCAGCTGCGGCTTTAATTAATGCTTTAGAAATTGCTGACAAAAAAATCGAAGATGTTAAGGTGGTTATTAGTGGAGCCGGTGCCGCAGCTATATCATGTGCAAAGCTTTATAAATCATTCGGTCTTAACAATGACAATATTGTTATGCTAGATAGCAAGGGGGTTATTAATAAAAAAAGAAAAAATTTAAACATTAGCAAGGCAGAGTTCGCTACATCAAGAAAAATATCAACTTTAGAAGAAGCTATTGTTGATTCAGATGTTTTTATAGGCTTATCTACATCTGGTATTTTGACGGCAAGTATGTTAAAAAAAATGGCTGATAATCCTATTGTTTTTGCTATGGCTAACCCAGATCCAGAAATTGATTATAAGTTAGCTGTAAGCACAAGAGATGATATAATAATGGCTACTGGAAGAAGTGACAATCCAAATCAAGTTAACAACGTACTTGGATTTCCATTTATTTTTAGAGGGGCTTTAGATGTTAGAGCAACTACTATAAATGAAGAAATGAAAAAAGCTGCTGTTATAGCTCTAGCGAGTTTAGCTAAAGAGGCGGTGCCAGAACAGGTTAATGTTGCTTATGAACAAACAAGATTGGCTTTTGGTAAAGATTATATTATTCCAAAACCATTTGACCCTAGGTTAATTTCAGTTGTTCCTCCAGCAGTTGCTAAAGCTGCAATGGAAAGTGGAGTGGCTCAATTTCCTATAAAAAACTGGAGTAAATATAAAGATGAACTTATAGAAAGGTCTGGAGGGGATAATAAACTAGTAAGATTAATGCATGGAAGAGCAAAAATCAACCCTAAAAGAGTTGTTTTTGCAGAAGCGGACCAACTAACCGTATTAAAAGCTGCACAGTTTGTTCATGATGAGGGAATTGCAATTCCAATTTTACTAGGTAGAAAAGAAACTATCAATTCATTAATGGAAGAATTAGATTTTGATGCAGATATTGAGATTATAGATCCTAAAGAAAATAGTCAGGCCATGATTGATGAATATGCTTCAATTTACTGGAAGAAAGAGGAAAGGAAAGGTCTTACTCTCTTAGCATCAAAAAAATTAATGAGAGAGAGAAATTATTTTGGAGCAATGATGGTAAATTCAGGAGATGCTGATGCATTAATTACGGGCTATTCAAAAAGTTATCCAAATGTTGTAAAGCCAATTTTAAAATTAATAGGGTTAGATGACGGTGCTACAAGAATTGCAACTACAAATTTATTAATTACAGAAAGAGGTCCATTATTTTTGAGTGATACCTCAATTAATATTGATCCAAGTGCTGCAGATTTAGCAAAAATCGCCCAAATGACAGCAACTACAGTTAAAATGTTTGGAATTGAGCCTGTAATAGCAATGACCTCATATTCAAATTTTGGATCTTCAAAAGATATCTCAGCAACTAAAGTTAGAACTGCAGTAAAATATTTACACAGATCTTATCCAAACTTAATAGTAGACGGAGAGCTTCAAACTGATTTCGCATTAAATAATGAAATGCGAAATGATATTTTCCCATTTTCAAAACTATCTTCTAAAAAGGTAAATACATTGATTTTTCCAAATTTAGACTCTGCTAACATTACATATAAACTTTTGAAAGAATTGAATAAAGCTGACAATATTGGGCCAATAATGATGGGTTTAAAAAAACCAGTGCATATTTTACAATTAGATGCTTCTGTAGATGAAATTATTAATATGACTGCAATTGCAGTAATAGATGCTCAAATGAAAGAATCAAGAAAAATAAATTAACTAAATTTGACCAAATAAAACTCATATCATGATAACACATATTAAAGGAAAATTAGTTGAAAAATCACCTACGAGTGTTATTATTGATGTAAATGGAATAGGTTATTTAATTAATATTTCTTTAAATACATTTTCAGCTATTCCTGATCAGGAAAATTTAAAGCTATATACCCATCTTCAGATTAAAGAAGATTCTCATACTTTATTTGGATTTTATGGCCTAAAAGAGAGAGAGATATTTAGATTACTTATATCTGTCAGTGGTATTGGAGCTAGTATCGCAAGAACAATGTTATCATCTCTTACTCCTGAACAAATAATTCAAGGAATTTCAATTGGAGATTCTGTAATGATCCAATCTGTTAAAGGCATAGGCCTTAAAACATCTCAACGGGTAATAATTGAATTAAAAGATAAAGTGCTAAAAATATATGACCTTGATGATAAAGTTTCTTTCCCAAATAGCAATACCGCTAAAGAAGAAGCGTTATCTGCACTAGAAGTACTTGGAATTAATAAAAAGACTTCTGAGAAATTAGTAGATAAAATCATATTAGATAATGCAGATGCTTCTGTTGAGTTTGTAATTAAAGAGGCTTTGAAAAAATTATAGTTTACTTTGAATATATTTGAAAATATACTTTTTAATAAATTTAATACGCTCGTATTTTATATAATTATAGCTCTATCTGTTAACTTCACCTTTTCTCAAGATCAACTAAATGAAGATATTGCAACTACTGATATTGAGTTAGATAATCCTCCTAGCATAGTTGAAAGCTATGTATATGACCCAGTTAGTGACAGATACTTTTTCAATCAATCCGTTGGAAGTTTTAATATTAATTATCCAATAATTTTATCTCCTCAAGAATATGAAGAGTTAGTCTTAAATGAAAGTTTAAAAAAATATTATAAAGACAAAGTAAATGCTGCTGAAGGCAGGTTGGATGGATCTGAAGATCTACAGAAAAACTTAATTCCTGAAATTTATGTCAACTCTAAGTTATTTGAATCAATATTTGGTGGGAATACTATCGAAGTTGTTCCGCAAGGATCTTTAGAAATTGATTTAGGGGCCCTTTATACAAAACAAGACAACCCCTCTTTCTCACCCAGGAATAGAAGTAACTTTTCGTTTGATTTTGATCAACGAATTGGACTTAGTCTACTTGGTAAAGTAGGAACTAGAGTTCAGGTTAATGCAAATTTTGATACTCAATCTACATTTGACTTTCAGAACCTTATGCAAATTCAATATGAGCCTACTGAAGATGACATCATAAAAAAAATTGAAGTTGGAAATGTGAGTATGCCCTTAAATAGCACATTGATTTCCGGTGCACAGAGTTTATTTGGATTTAAAACAGAGCTCCAATTTGGTAAAACTAAAGTTATTGCTGTGTTTTCTGAACAAAAATCAGAGGCTAAAACTGTTGTAGCCCAAGCTGGGGGTACTATTGAAGAGTTTGAATTTAGAGCTCTTGAATATGACGAGAATAGACATTTTTTTCTTAGTCATGCTTTTAGAGATAAATACAATCAAGCCTTATTAAATTATCCTTTTATAAATTCTAATATTCAAATTACTAGAAGTGAAGTATGGGTAACTAACAGAAATAATCAAGTTGAGAACGTTAGAAATATTGTAGCCTTTCAGGATTTAGGAGAATCATCTTCTTTGTCCTCAAGTGTTAATGTTTTTGTAGGGCCTAATGCTAATCCTGATAATGCTAATAATGGATTTAATCCCATGATTATAGGACAAGCAAATTCACAACTAACTAGTTCTGTCCGTGATATTGCGACAATACAATCAGGCATCCTTTTATCAGATGTAAATGAAGGTTTTGATTATGGAAAGCTTGAGAACGCTAAAAAATTACTTCCTGGCTCAGACTATAACATTAATACTCAGTTGGGTTATATTTCATTAAATCAAAAACTTGATAACGATGAAATATTGGCTGTAGCTTTTCAATATACAATAGGAGATCAAGTATTTCAAGTTGGAGAATTTGCAAATGATGGAGTTCAAGCTACAGAAGTAAGTGATAATAATGATTCTAATCCAGTAATTAATAATAATAATTTAGTAGTGAAATTATTAAAAAGTACAGTGAGTAGTGTAGATGAACCTATGTGGGATTTGATGATGAAAAATATTTATAATACAGGCTCTTTTCAGCTAGAAGAAGATGGTTTTAAGTTAAATATTTTTTATAATGAATCTTCTCCTTTAAATTACATATCTGCTGTTGAAGGAACACCCTTTCCTACTAATAATAATGGTTTAAGTCTAGGTGAGACACCACTTCTAAACCTTTTTAACTTTGATAGATTAAATTCTAATAATGATCCTCAGTTTAACGGAGATGGTTTTTTTGATTTTGTTCCAGGGATGACTGTCCTTCAAAATAATGGAAAAATCATATTTACTAAGGTTGAACCATTTGGAGAATTCTTATTTGAAAAGTTAAGGCTAAACCCAAATGAAAATTATAACGGAAATCAGGACATTACGGACGATTATAACCTTAATCAAAAAAAATATGTTTATTCTTCTCTTTATAACTCTTCCAAAACTATAGCACTTCAATCTTCAGAAAAAAACAAATTTCAAGTTACTGGAAAATATAAATCATCTAGTGGCTCAGGAATTCCAATTGGTGCATATAATGTCCCCAGAGGTTCTGTCAATGTTACTGCTGGAGGAAGAGTACTAACCGAAGGAGTTGACTATACAGTAAACTATCAATTAGGAACTGTTCAGATACTTGATCCAGCTCTTCAGTCTTCAGGCACTCCTATTAGTGTTAGCGTTGAAAATAATGCGACTTTTGGTCAACAAACCAAAAGATTCACAGGTTTTAATGTAGAACATCAATTTAACGAAAATTTTTTATTAGGCGGTACATTTTTAAACCTTAATGAAAGACCAGTTACTCAAAAAGCAAATTATGGTACTGAGCCTATCAACAATACTATATTTGGCTTTAACGGAAACTTTGCAACTGAGTTGCCTTTTTTAACTAGGTTGGTTAACAAATTTCCTAATATTGAGACAGAAGCTCCTTCAAACTTGTCTGTTAGAGCAGAGGTAGCTTATTTGGTTCCTGGCGCGCCAAAAGGAACTGATTTTAAAGGGGAAGTAACTTCTTATGTTGATGACTTTGAAGGAACTCAAAACATTATAGATCTTATGAGTACTCAAGGATGGTCTTTATCAAGTAGACCTAAAAATCTCGGTTTGTTATACAATGACGGAGGGGAAGATGCTAATGGTATTCAAAATGGATATGATCGTGCTTTATTAAATTGGTATTCAATTGATCCAATTTTTTATAGTAGCATAAGGCCAAGTGAGATAAATGATGATGACGTTTCTAACGCTTATACACGTAGAATTTTTATTGATGAAATTTTCCCTCAAGTTGATATTGTTCAAGGGCAATTATCTGTAATAAATTCTTTGGATTTAAATTATTATCCAGAAGAAAGAGGGCCATACAACATGAACCCTCAAAACTCGCAAAATACTTTAACAAATCCTTCAAATAGTTGGGCGGGAATAACAAGGCAAATTACAACTACTGATTTTGAACAATCAAATGTTGAGTATATAGAATTTTGGTTACAAGATCCTTTTATTAATAATTCAGAAAATTTAGGGGGAAAACTTAATTTTAATTTAGGTAATATTTCTGAAGATATTTTGAAAGATGGAAGAAAGCAATATGAAAACGGATTACCCGAAGATGGAGATATTAGCTTATTAAATGAAACTACCTGGGGATCAGTTGTACCGCAAAATCAATCTTTAATTTATGCATTCTCTACTTTAGGAGAAGAGAGAGGAAATCAAGATGTGGGTTTAGACGGATATGATGATCAAGATGAAGCAATAAAGTTCCCTTCCTTTTCTAACCTTGATGACCCTTCGAATGATAATTACAATTACTTTTTGAATGTCGATGGAGATATTTTAAACAGATATAAAAACTATAATGGATTAGAGGGTAACTCTCCTGAAACATTCACAAATACTAATCGAGGGTCATCTACCCAGCCAGATGCTGAAGATATTAATAGGGATAACACAATGAATACTATTGATAGTTATTTTGAATATGAAATTGACATTACTCCAAACTCTTTATCGGATATAAATAATGAATATATAAAGGACAGAAAAGTAAAAACTGTAACCCTTCCTAATGGAACATCAGAAACAATTAAGTGGTATCAATTTAGAGTCCCTGTTAACGAACCTACAAATACAGTTGGAGGTATTTCTGACTTTAGATCTATTAGATTTATAAGAATGTATTTGAATGAATTTACTCAAAACACAATATTTAGATTTGGTACTCTGGAGCTAGTTAGAAGTGACTGGAGAAAATATCAATTATCTCTCGATGATGAACTGAATAATGACAATGACATTACTAATGTAAATGTAGGGGTTATTGGAATTCAAGAAAATGAAGAAAGCTATGTCTCCCCGCCAGGAGTAGAAAGAGAGCAGTTTAACAACAATAATACAATTGTTAGGCAAAATGAACAATCTTTAGTTTTAGATGTTTGTGCTTTAGAAACCGAAGATTCAAGAGCTGTTTATAAAAATATAAATGTGGACATGAGGCAGTATAAAAGAATAAGAATGTTTTTACATGCTGAAGAAGGTTCCAACCCAGGACTATCAGATGGTGATATTGTTGGATTTATAAGAATTGGTAATGATTTAACCCAGAATTATTATCAAATCGAAGTACCCTTACAAAGGTCTTCGAATAATACACTAGACCCTCAATCTGTTTGGCCTGAAATTAATGAAATTAACCTGCCAATTGAAATTTTAGAATCAATTAAGTCATTAGGTATTACTAATGGAACACTAGCTAATGAAGATCCTATTTTTTATGATGTTTTTGGTGATGATCTTGTGATTGAACCGGTTGACGAATTTTCTGAATTTGAAATGGGTCAACAAAGAGTATCAATTAAGGGTAATCCTAACTTCGGTGACATTAGAACCTTAATGGTAGGAGTAAAAAACCCAAGACAAGATAACATGGATGTTTGCGGTTCAGTTTGGTTTAATGAAC
>CAJVXR010000005.1 GCA_913009535.1 uncultured Flavobacteriales bacterium
ATTAATTCTGTTGCTCAATTAAAAAAAGATTCTAAACTTAGTTTTAATTTAAAAACCTAAGCAATTTTTTAAGACTTTTTAGCTTACCTGTGAAAGGAGCATATCTAGTACTAACATCTAACCAATTTGCTTTTTTAATTATGGGTTTTTGATGCGAAAAAAGTTTAAATCCAGATTCTCCGTGATAAGCTCCCATTCCACTTTCTCCAACTCCACCAAAAGGTAGTCGATGGTTTCCAAATTGTATCATTGTATCGTTTATAACCCCACCACCAAAACTAACTTTATTTATAATTTCATCAGAGAGATTAGAGTTTTTTGTAAAAACATATAGGGCTAATGGTTTTTCAAATCTAGAAATTAATTTAAAAATGTCTTCAGTTTTTTCATATTCTAGAACTGGAAGAATAGGTCCAAAAATTTCACCTTTCATTAAATCTGAATGTACATCTGGATTGTTTATAATAGTTGGTGAGAAATATTTATTACTTAAGTCGTATTTACCTCCGTAGATAATGTCCTGGTTATCGATTAAAGAAGCTAATCTTTTTAGCTCTTGCTTATTTATAATTCTTGGATAGTCTTCTGAAACCTCTTGGTTATCTCCATATGCTTTTTTTATTTCCAGAACTAATTGTTCAATCAGATCTTTTTTAATAGACTTTTCAACTATTAAATAATCTGGAGCGATACAGGTTTGGCCAGCATTTAAAAATTTACCCCAAACTAATCTCTTTGCAGCTAGCTTAACATCAATATTTTTGTCAACAATACACGGGTTTTTACCACCTAATTCTAATGTTACTGGTGTTAAAAATTCTGAAGCTGCTTTAGCTACAATTTTCCCGACTCTTACACTCCCTGTAAAAAAGATATAATCCCACCTTAACTCTAGTAATTTTGAGGCAACTTTAGAATCTCCTAAGATTACTTTTACGTGATCTTCAGGAAAAATATCTGTAATTATTTCTTCTACTAATTTTGAAGTATGTGGTGAATGTTCACTAGGCTTTAGAACAGCTGTGTTTCCTGCTGAAATTGATGATATCAGCGGTAGTAAAGCTAGTTGAAATGGATAATTCCAAGGGGAGATGATTAATGTAATCCCGTATGGTTCTAAATGTAGATAATCTTTGGATGGAAAACTTGCTAAACTTGGAGTTATTCTTTTGGGTTTACTCCAGCTTTTAAGTTTTTTTTTAATTAATTCAATTTCACTTTTTAAAATAGCAATTTCGGTTAGGTAAGTCTCAAAATTAGATTTATTTAAATCTTTTTTGAGTGCTTCAAATATTCTTAATTCATTTTTTGAAATAGATAAATATAACTTATCTAATACTTCAATTCTAGAGTTAATATTTCTTGTATTACCAGATTGAAAATAAGATTTTTGTTTGTCAATAAAATCAAAATTTTTCATAAAAAAATTATAAGCAAGAATCCCATATGGGATCTTTTGGGGTTGGACATGTTAAATTAATATTTTTTTTACTTACGGGATGAATAAATTCTATTTTTCTAGAATGTAAATTTATACCGCCATCTTTATTACTTCTTTTAGATCCATATTTTAAATCCCCTTTAATGGAAGATCCAATCGAGCTAAGTTGACATCTAATCTGGTGGTGCCTTCCAGTTTTAAGGTTAATCTCTAATAAGCAATAATTATCTAAATGTTTTATTATTTTATATTCCAATATAGATTCTTTACTTTCCTTTACTTGTCTGGAATAACTAGTTGACTTATTATTTTTAGGATTTTTTTTGAGCCAACTATTAATTACACCTATTTCATTTTTAGGTATATTTTTAACTATAGCCCAATATGTTTTTTTTATTTCTTTATCAACAAGCATTTTGTTTAATCGTGTTAATGCTTTAGATGTTTTTGCAAATATAACTGCACCGCTTGTGGGCCTATCAATCCTATGAACAGTTCCAAGAAAAACATCACCAGGTTTTTTGTATTTAATCTTTATATATTTTTTTACGTAATCAAGAAGGGGAGTGTCACCAGTTTTATCACCCTGAACTATATCTCCACATCTTTTATTTATTATTATAATGTGATTATCTTCGTGGAGTATTAATAAATTATTTTCATTACTTCTAATATACATACATTGTAATGAATTTAATATTGCTCACTTGAGTTTGGAAAATCTTTACTTTTTACATCTGCACTATATTTAGATATTGCAGTACTCATTTGATCATACAAATTTAAATATCTTCTCAAAAATCTCGGATTAAACTCTTTTGTCATCCCAAGCATATCGTGAAGGACCAATACTTGACCATCAACATCACCACCCGCTCCAATACCTATTACAGGAATATTTAAGCTTTTTGAGATAACCTCTGCAAGTTTAGCTGGTATTTTTTCAAGAACTAGAGCGAAACAACCAAGTTTTTCTAACATTTTAGCATCTTCAACTAATTGTTTTGCTTCTTCCTCTTCCTTGGCTCTAACAGTATATGTACCAAATTTATATATCGACTGAGGGGTTAAGCCTAGATGCCCCATAACTGGAATTCCTGCTTTAATTATTCTTTTAATAGAATCTTTAATTTCTTTACCACCTTCAAGTTTAACCGAGTGTGCTCCACTTTCCTTCATTATTCTTATTGCAGATCTAAGAGCTTCTTTTGAATCACTTTGATAAGTACCAAAAGGTAAGTCAACAACGACTAGTGATCTATTTACACCTCTTATTACTGATGAGGCGTGATATATCATTTGATCCAATGTAATTGGTAAAGTAGTTTCGTGACCAGCCATTACATTACTTGCGGAATCTCCAACAAGAATAACATCTATCCCGGATGTATCAACAATTTTGGCCATGGTATAATCATATGCGGTTAGCATTGATATTTTTTCATTTTTGGATTTCATATCTGTTAATGTCTTAACAGTTATCCTTTTATATACTTCTTTGTGTATTGACATATCGGTAAGTTTAAAGTGTAAAAGTACTAAATATATAGATAGTTAAAATTTATTTTTATCAAATATTACACCCTTAAATTTACTCTAAAAATGACAAAATGGCATATTTCTATTAAAATAAATGACAAATTTGATTAATATATCTATTGGCACAATCCTTGAATATTAGTTGTTGAATTTAAAATTGAATTTAAAATTAAATAAATATATATTATGAGTAAAATTATCGGAATTGATTTAGGTACTACAAACTCTTGTGTTTCAGTAATGGAAGGAAATGAGCCTGTAGTTATTCCAAATGCAGAAGGTAAAAGAACAACCCCTTCAGTAATCGCATTTGTTGAAGGAGGAGAAATTAAGGTCGGAGATCCGGCAAAAAGACAAGCAGTAACAAACCCAACTAAAACAGTTTATTCTGTTAAAAGATTTATGGGAAATAAGTTTTCTGAATCTTCTAAAGAAGCAGGAAGGGTCCCATATAAAGTTGTAAAAGGGGATAATGACACACCTAGAGTAGATATTGATGGTAGATTGTATACACCTCAAGAACTATCTGCAATTATTTTGCAAAAAATGAAAAAAACTGCTGAAGACTATTTAGGTACTTCAGTTAGTGAAGCAGTTATTACTGTACCAGCTTATTTTAATGATTCTCAACGTCAAGCTACTAAAGAAGCTGGAGAAATTGCAGGTCTTAAAGTAAGTAGAATTATTAATGAGCCTACATCTGCTGCATTAGCGTATGGAATGGATAAGAAAGGTAAAGATCAAAAAATTGTTGTTTTTGATTTTGGTGGTGGAACACATGATGTTTCTATACTTGAACTAGGAGATGGAGTTTTTGAAGTTTTATCTACAGACGGAGATACGCATTTGGGTGGAGATGATGTTGACGAAAAAATTATCAATTGGTTAGCAGAGGAATTTAAATCTGAAGAGAACATGGATCTAAGAAAAGATCCTATGTCATTACAAAGATTAAAGGAAGCTGCTGAAAAAGCAAAGATTGAACTTTCAGCATCAGCGCAAACTGAAATCAATTTGCCATATATTACTGCTACTGCAAGTGGTCCAAAACACCTAGTTAGAACACTAACTAAAGCTAAATTTGAGCAATTAATCGATGATTTAATAAAAAGAACAATAGCTCCTTGTAAATCAGCATTAAAAGCAGCGGATTTATCAACTAGCGATATTGATGAAGTTATATTAGTAGGAGGATCAACTAGAATACCTGCAGTACAAGATGCTGTTGAAAAATTCTTTGGAAAAAAACCAAATAGGGGTGTTAATCCAGATGAGGTTGTAGCTGTTGGAGCTGCCATACAAGGTGGTGTTTTAACTGGAGATGTTAAAGATGTTCTTTTACTTGATGTTACCCCATTATCATTAGGGATAGAAACCATGGGTAATGTTATGACTAAATTAATTGAGTCAAACACAACTATTCCTACCAAAAAGTCACAAGTCTTTTCAACTGCGGCAGATAATCAGCCTTCAGTAGAGATTCACGTATTACAAGGTGAAAGACCAATGGCAGTGGATAATAAAACAATTGGTAAATTCCATTTAGATGGAATTCCACCTTCACAAAGAGGGACTCCTCAAATTGAAGTTACTTTTGATATCGATGCAAATGGTATAATCAAAGTTTCTGCAACAGATAAAGCGACTAATAAAACTCAAGATATTCGAATAGAAGCATCTTCAGGTTTAACGGCTGAGGAAATTGAAAAAATGAAACAAGAAGCTGAAGCGAATGCTGAAGCTGATGCTAAAACTAAAGAAAAAGTCGATAAACTAAATAGTGCTGATGCAATGATTTTTCAAACCGAAAAGCAGTTAAAAGAATTTGGCGATAAATTATCAGATGATAAGAAAAAGCCAGTTGAAGAAGCTTTAGAAGAACTGAAAAAGGCGTACGAAACTAAAGATATTGAAGTTATCGATCCTGCTTTAGAGAAAATCAATGAGGTTTGGAAAGCTGCAAGCGAAGAGATGTATAAGGCTCAAGCTGAATCGCAGCAAGGAGCTCCAGGAGAACCAGGTCAATCACAAGATGAAAGCCCTGCTTCAGATGACGTTGAAGATGTTGATTTTGAGGAAGTTAAAGAAGAATAATTTTTACATTATTATTTATTAAAAAAGGACGTGTAATAGCGTCCTTTTTTAATTTATAAGAGATTCTAATACGTCAATGTTAACTTGATGATTTCCATCAAATGAAATACAGTTAACTTTTTTAAATAAACTTTGAACTTTATTTTTTTCAAATTTTAAGAATTCTCCGTTTATATATTCGTCTTTGTCTCCAAAAACGTAGTGTACTTCATATTTATTTTCTAAATAGTTAAAATCTCCACTAGTTAACTCTTTTGGCACTCCACCAGACATTAACAAAAGTTTAGTAAAAGAGATTTTTCTCTTAGCTATATATCTCATAGCAACAGAAACTCCTTGTGAGTAACCTAAAAAAATCAAATTCTTATTTTTAATATTTTCATTTTGAAAAACACTATCAAAGTAATTCATTACATTTTCTGTTTCTCTAATGGTATTTTCTTTAGTGAGCCATGATGCTCCAACATGTTTCATTTTTGGAGCTATATAATACTTGCTTTGTGCTTGTGGTACTATAATATAATTCAGTTCACTGTCAAGACCTTTAAAATATTTTAAAAAATACCTACTTAAATAACCCATCCCGTGGCAAGCAAATATCACATTTCTTGTTTTACTTGTTAAAGTATTTAGAGTAGAGTAGGAATTGGAAATTTTATATATTATTTCTTTTTCAGTTGAATTCATTTTTAAACTTGGTTTTGTATTTTTGATAAAAATCTAATTATGCTTAAGAATAAAGATATAATATTACGTGAAGCCAACAAAGTTTGTAAGAACACTTTAATGGAGACTCTTAAAATTGAACTAGTTGATGTCGGAGAAGATTTCTTAATATTAAAAATGCCAGTTAATTCTAGAGTTTATCAACCAGACGGAGTCCTTCATGGTGGAGCTACTGCTGCTTTAGCTGAATCTGCTGGTAGTATGGCAACACACATGTTACTTAAAGATTCGAGCTATATTGTTAGAGGGATTGAAATTACAGCTAATCATTTAAAAAGTGTTAAAGACGGTTTTGTTTATGCAAAAGCTACATTTATTCACAAAGGAAGGACTACTCAACTTATTTCAATTAATATTACAGACGATTCCAATAATTTAATTTCTCACTGTAAATTAACCACAATATCTCTACCTAAATCTAAATAGATTAATGAATCAATCCGATTTATTTCAGCTTATTATAGATCACAAGGATGAGAACTTACCTTTTGTAGTCTTTAGTGAACCATATTCTGAGATTTTAAATGTTAAGCTTCAAAATGATGATAAATTACATCTTAATTTTGATTTAAATTGTGGAGCTTTTGTATTTGCACCATTTGATTCTGATAAATTTGATAAAATTTATTTGCCTTTTGAAAAATGTAAATCTTTTACTTCAGTATATTCAAATAAAGTAATTAGGCCTGAGTTTTCAAGGATTGAGTCAAGTAACGTGTTTAACGAAAACAAACATACTAGTTTAGTCGAAAAATCTTTAATAGAAATAGAAAAAGGGACCTTGAAAAAAGTTGTTTTATCAAGAGTTGAACTTATGTCTATTTCTTCAGTTGATTTAATTTCTGTTTTCAATAAACTTTTTTCTTTTAACAATAATTCTTATACATATATTTGGTTTCATCCTAAAGTTGGTTTTTGGATTGGTGCTACTCCAGAAAAACTATTAATTATTAATAATGATTTAATGGAGACTGTTGCTCTTGCTGGGACACAAAAAAGTAATTCAGAAGATTTAGTCAATTGGTCTGAAAAAGAGATTAATGAGCAGCGATATGTGAAAACTTATATTTTAGATGCATTAGTTAAAATCGTTAATAATTTATCTTACAGTAAAACAGTCAATGTAAGGGCTGGAGATTTATATCATTTATCTACAACAATTAACGCAAATTTAAAGTCTTTTAATGATTATAGCAGTATTGTTGATCTGATTCATCCTACTCCTGCTGTTTGTGGCATGCCTTTAGATGATTCTAAAGAGTTTATAACACTTAATGAAGGTTATGAAAGGTCTTATTATTCTGGCTATTTAGGAGTTATATCTCCGAAAAATAAATCGGTTAAGTTATATGTTAACTTAAGGTGTGCTGAAATAGTTAATAATTTAATAAAAATTTATGTTGGAGGTGGTATAACTAAAAGTTCAAACCCTAAGGATGAATATGAGGAAACTATAGCTAAATCTTCTGTAATGAAAAATGTTTTTTATTAAATATTAGTTCTCTTAATTCTTATCTTTACAATCAATATTTATTTAAATGAACTTTTCTGTAAACATCCTTGCTCAATCTATAATAGATCTATGTTTTAAAAAGAATATTAAGAACATAGTTATCTCACCTGGAAGTAGAAATGCTCCGCTGGTTTTAGGTTTTAATAACAATCCATTTTTTAAAACATACAGCGTAGTTGATGAAAGGGTTGCTGCTTTTTTCGCACTCGGAATAGCTCAACAGATTAATGAACCCGTGGTTTTAGTCTGCACTTCTGGTAGCGCATTATTAAATTATTACCCTGCTATTTCAGAAGCTTACTTTAGTAATATACCTCTAGTTGTTCTTTCTGCAGATAGACCAAAAGAGTTTTTAAATATTGGTGACGGTCAAACGATTAATCAAAAAAATGTATTTGAAAAAAACATTGAATATTCTGTTGATTTAGATCAAAAAGATAAGTCGTTTTTTAGCTTATTAGGTTTGAAACCGGATAATCAAACAAAGATTAATAATGCACTAAATATTTCTATAACTAAACAAATGCCAGTTCATATTAATGTTCCTTTATCAGAACCTTTGTATGAGTTGACAGATTATATGAGTGTTAATACGATAAATATATTACCAAAACTTAATAAATCAAGAGATAATAGAATTAATTCAT
Source organism: uncultured Flavobacteriales bacterium (assembly GCA_913009535.1). The sequence continues at coordinate 7,961 of CAJVXR010000005.1, forward strand.
TTACTAAAAAATGGCAAAATTCAATTAAAAAAATAATTCTCATTGGAGTTTCCTCACCTGGTTTATTAAATAAAAAATCAATTGATTTATTAGCCAATGATCCTTCTTTATTAGTTTTGACAGAAAACACATCCAATGTTTACCACCCTTTATTTTGTAATAAAATCGATCAGTTAGTTGCTCCTTTAACTATCTCAGAATTAAAAGACTTTAGACCTGAAATATTGATTACTATGGGAGGGATGATTATCTCAAAAAAAATTAAAGTAATTTTTAGAAATAATCAGCCAAAAGAACATTGGCATATTGGTAACCATAAAGTAAATGATACTTTTTTTTGTTTAACTAAGCATTTTAAATCTAAACCAGATGATATTATTGCTAGATTATATCAAAATTACATAGAAAACAACTCTAATTTTTATACTATTTGGGCCTCTGTAATTTCTAAAAGGAAACTAAAACATAAAGATTATTTTTCTAGTCTTGATTATTGTGACTTTAAAGTATTTGATACTGTTTTAAAATCAATTCCATTAAAATCAATGTTGCAAATATCAAATAGCTCAGCTATTCGTTATTCACAATTGTTTGATATTGACAACTCAATTAATGTCTACTGTAACAGAGGAACAAGCGGAATTGATGGGAGTACATCTACAGCGATAGGTGCTTCTATTAATTACAAACACAACACTGTTTTTATCACAGGAGATTTAAGTTTCTTCTATGACAGCAATGCTCTTTGGAATGATTTTATCCCTTTGAATTTTAGAATTATACTTATCAATAATAGAGGGGGAGGTATTTTTAAAATATTAACAAAAGACAACAGCTCTGAGTTATTTAAAAAGTTTTTTGAAACAAAACATCATTTATCTGCTAAAGAACTATGTAAAATGTATGGTTTTGAGTTTTATGAAAGTGATGATGAATCAAAATTAAAATTAATCTTGAATGATTTTTATCTACCTTCTAATAAACCAAAACTATTAGAAGTTGTAACTGATAGTATTTATAATCAAGATTACTTGTTAAATTATTTTGACTTTATAAAATAAGCACTCTAATATTTGTACCTTTGAAAAATGATAGAATTAGGTGTAGTAAATAATTTAAAAATACTTCGTCATACTCCTCCAGGACTGTTTTTAGGCGATGAAGAAGATAATGAAGTTTTGTTACCAAATAGGTACGTTCCTGAATCTTACGAAATAGATGGCTATTTAGAAGTTTTTGTTTATTTAGATAATGAAGAACGTATTGTTTCTGTTACTGATGTGCCTTATATCCAAAGAGGCAGTTTTGCACTATTAAGATGTAATGAAGTTACTAGTTTTGGTGCTTTTTTAGATTGGGGCTTAGTTAAGGAATTGTTTTGCCCTTTCAAGGAAATGGCATTTAAAATGAAAAAAGGGGACTGGTATTTGGTTCATTGTTATTTAGATGATGAAACAAATAGATTATTAGCATCAAGTAAGACGAATAGATTTTTAGATAATAAGACACTTTCTGTTGAGCAGTTTGAAGAAGTAGATATAATTATATCGCATCCATCAGAATTAGGAATGAATGTAATAGTTAACAATATTCATTCTGGTTTAATATTTAGTGATAATATATTTAAAGATATTTCTGTTGGAGATAAACTTAGAGGTGTGATAAAAAAAGTTCATGAAAACAATAAGCTAGATGTTTCTCTTGGTCATATTGGATACAGAAATATTGAACCAAACTCAAATTTTATATTAGACAAGATTAATGATGCGAATGGCTTTTTAGCGGTAACAGATAAGTCATCACCAGAACTAATTAAAGACACGTTTCAAATGAGTAAAAAAGCCTTTAAAAAAGCTTTAGGCGGTTTATACAAACAACAATTAATTTCTATTAAAAGTGATGGTATATATCTAACTAACAAATAACTTTAATGAGTAAAATTAATTGGAATCAAGCGAAAAAATATAAAGACATCACTTACAAAAAAGCAAGTGGTGTTGCTAGAATTGCATTTAACAGACCAGATGTTAGAAATGCTTTTAGACCTCAAACAACTTCTGAATTATATGATGCTTTATATGACGCTCAAGAAGATACCTCAATAGGTGTGATTTTGTTAAGTGCAGAAGGACCTTCTACTAAAGATGGGGTTTATTCTTTTTGTAGTGGTGGAGATCAAAAATCAAGAGGGGAGAAGGGGTATGTTGGAGATGATGGTTACCATAGACTAAATATTCTTGAGGTTCAACGCCTTATTAGAATGATGCCTAAAGTTGTTATTGCTGTAATTCCAGGTTGGGCAGTTGGTGGAGGACATAGTTTACATGTAGTTTGCGATCTTTCAATCGCTAGTAAAGAACATGCCATTTTTAAACAAACTGATGCTGATGTTACTAGTTTTGATGGTGGCTACGGTTCTGCATATTTGGCAAAAATGGTTGGTCAAAAAAAAGCTAGAGAAATTTTTTTCCTAGGAAAAAGCTATACTGCCACTGAGGCTCGTGATATGGGAATGGTTAACACGGTTGTTACCCACGATAAATTAGAGTCTACAGCCTATGAATGGGCTCAAGAGATTTTAAAAAAATCTCCAACTTCGATAAGAATGTTAAAATTTGCTATGAACCTTACCGATGATGGTATGGTTGGTCAGCAAGTTTTTGCTGGTGAAGCTACACGTTTAGCATATATGACAGACGAGGCAAAAGAAGGTAGAGATGCTTTTTTAGAAAAAAGACCACCGAATTTTAACAAAAAATGGATTCCTTAATAGTATGACTAATTTTAAAGTATGGATTTCTAGCTTTAGATTAAGAACCCTGCCTTTATCAATCTCTGGTATTTTAATTGGTAGTGCTTTTGCTTATTCTAATGATAATTTTAATAGTATTATTTTCTTACTTGCCTTATTAACTACAATTTCATTACAGATTTTATCTAACCTTGCTAATGATTATGGAGATGGTGTTAAGGGAACAGATAATAATAATAGAATTGGCCCTGAAAGAGCTATTCAAAGTGGATTGATTTCCCCAAAAAAAATGAAACATGCTATTATAATTAATGTTATTATTTTAATAGTATTAATTTCTTCTCTTTTATATTGTTCTTTTAAACCAGATGAATATTTTAACCTTTTGATTTTCTTTTTCTTAGGATTTATTAGTATTTTTTCAGCTATCAAATATACAGTTGGAAATAAAGCTTACGGATATTATGCTTTAGGAGATCTTTTTGTTTTTGCTTTCTTTGGTTTACTTAGCACTATGGGTTCTTATTATCTATACGCTAAAAGTTTAGATGTAATACTGTTATTACCCTCAATTTCTGTTGGCCTTCTGAGTGTTGGTGTATTAAATTTAAATAATATGAGAGATTCTGTTTCTGATAAATTATCCAATAAAATCACAATAGCTGGTAGTTTAGGTTTTGATAATGCAAAAACATATCATCTTTTAATTTTAATAATTTCAATTTTTATTTCTGTAACTTTTATTTTTAATTTTTATTTCACATTAACAAGTTTAATTGTTTTACTTTCTTATTTTCCAATTGTAATTCACTTTAAAAATGTTTATTTGATAACGGAGCCTAAACTTTACAATAAGGAATTAAAAGTTCTTGCTATTTCTACTTTTGTTTTTAGTTTAATTCATTCAATAATAATTATACTATAAGGTAATTTGTAATTTTAAGTGATGCAGAATTAAGACTAAATAGTTTACATTATGAAGGCAACGTATAAAAAACGTAATTTCTTATTTAAAATCCCTGGAGGTACATCTAGAGGAGTTTTATATTCAAAAGATTCGTGGTTTATAATTTTAAATAGTGATTTAAAAACTGGAATAGGAGAATGTAGTATAATTGAAGGGTTAAGTATTGATAATGTTTCAGATATTGAATCAAAGCTGGAATGGTTATGCTCAAATATAAATAAACCTCTATCAAATTTATTTGTCGAACTATCTAACTACCCGTCTATTGTGTTTGGATTAGAAATGGCCTTAAAATCATTAAACTCATTAAAAGAAAATGTCTTATTTTCTTCTAATTTTACTCTGGGTAAAGCTAGTATTCCAATTAATGGTCTAGTATGGATGGGGGAGATAGGTTTTATGAAAAAACAAGTGGATGAAAAAATTTCGGAAGGCTTTAAATGTATTAAGCTAAAAATTGGTGCTTTAGATTTCAATACAGAATTTGCTCTATTAAAAAGTATTAGAGACAAATATGACTCTTCAGAATTAGAAATTAGAGTTGACGCTAATGGTGCTTTTGATTATAAAAATGCCTTGACAATTTTGGATAAGTTATCTAAATTAAAGATCCATTCAATTGAGCAGCCTATTAAAGCTGGTCAAACAAAAGAAATGTCGAATCTATGTAAAAACTCTCCAATCCCTATTGCTTTAGACGAAGAGTTAATAAGAGTTGTAGGTATTGCTGATAAAGTAAAATTATTAGATGAAATTAATCCTCAATATATAATTCTTAAACCAAGTTTATTGGGAGGCTTCAAGTCTAGTGAAGAATGGATTAAGGTTTGTCCAAAAAATACAAAATACTGGGTAACTAGTGCTTTAGAGAGTAATTTAGGTTTAAGTGCAATTTCACAATGGGTATATACTCTAAATAACTCATTACCACAAGGTTTAGGTACTGGCTCATTATTTTCTAACAACTTTGATTCCCCTTTAAGTATAAAAAATGCTAAATTGCACTATAATATAAACAATAACTGGAATATAAATATTTAGATTATGTATATAGAACAAGCACAGAAAAATTTAAGTCATTGGTGGAGATATATATTAGGAGTAGTAATTGCTATTACTGGTGTTGTTATTTTTTCTATACCTCACTCAGTTGCACTTATAGCTAAAATTGCAACAGGTGATGTAGATATGGATAAGATAGCTGCTAGCGATACCGCCTACCTTATGGGATTATTTGAATCTAATCTTAATTTTTTATATATATTATTGCCTTTCGCAGGTGGTTTAATATTTCTACTATTTATAGCGGTTAAGTTTTTACACAAACAAAGTATAACAAACCTTACTACTTCAAGAACTAATATTGATTGGAGTAGGGTAGCATTTGCATTTATTCTTTGGGGGTTTATATCAACTGTTATGACAATGGTGGACATATACTTATCACCTGATGATTATGTTTTTAATTTTGAGTTAAATAGGTTTTTAATCTTAGCTGTTATTGCAATTTGCTTAGTTCCTCTGCAAACTAGCTTTGAGGAATATATGTTCCGTGGGTATTTGATGCAGGGAATTGGTAATATTTTTAGAAACAAATGGGTTCCATTAATTGTTACCTCTGTTGCTTTTGGTTTATTGCATATAGCTAATCCTGAAGTTGATAAGCTGGGTAATATTATTATGATTTATTATATAGGTACTGGATTCTTCCTTGGAATTTTAACTCTAATGGATGATGGTATGGAATTGGCTTTAGGTTTTCATGCTGCCAATAACTTATTTACAGCATTACTAGTGACTGCGGATTGGACTGCTTTTCAAACGTATTCTGTTTATAGATCAATCGCCGACCCATCCTCAATGGGTGCTTCAGAAATTATTGTACCGGTGTTTGTTATATTTCCAATATTACTTTTAATTTTTTCAAAGAAATACAATTGGAATAACTGGTTTAACAAGTTAGCTGGACCAGTTAAAGCGTTAGAAACTGATGATATAAACCAATAAACAAATAATTTGAAAGATAAATGGCACTTATATGTAATGTCCTCCTTTTATTTATTTACTGGGATAGCACATTTCACTAACCCTGAATTTTTTCTTGATGTAATGCCTGCATTTATGCCTTCACATCAATTTTTAGTAGATTTAAGCGGCTATGCTGAGATTATTTTAGCTTTAGCACTATTATCTAGCTTTTTAAGAAAAATAGCGGCATACTTAATTATACTAATGCTTATAAGCTTCTTCTTAGTTCATTTAGATATGATATTTACATATGAAGTGTTGGATAATTATTATTTAAATAAATTACTACTATTAACTAGAATTCCATTACAATTAGGATTAATATACTGGGCTTATCAATATTGTAAAGATTAATTCTTTATAAATGTAATTTCTAATTTATTAAAGTCAGCTGCTGCATTAATCACCTCTCTAAAATCTTGGTACTTTGCCTTACTATATTTTAGTGACTTGTAAAACTCTTCTATTGTTATTGTAAGTAGGTTTTTATTTATTGTATAGGTTGAGTGAAATTTTGCTGTGATATTTCCATTAGAAACATACTTTTTGTTAATATTAATTCTATTAGCATCTTCAACTTTATAGCCCCTTGGAATTTTTATATTTATTGAGTATTCATAAAAATTTGGATATCTAATTTCGATTGGATTTACTCTTTCATTATCTGAGTACAACTGACTTTGAGTTCCAATTATACTACCTAGCTTAAAATTGTATTTTTTTAATCTTTTTTTAGCTGGATAATCTGTTTTATGCTCGTTAATTAGACTTTCAGTAGAAATAGTAGAATTGACTACAAATGGTTTATTATATTCTGATTGATTCAATTCTTTATTTTTAATTGAGTAATCAATAACTTTTTTTGATGCTATGCCAGATGTTGTTAAATAATCTGTTAAATCTGAATTTGCATCAGTCAAATTAACTAAGGCTCTGTTTGTTGTTGCCCAGTGTCCAGTAAATTCCTGGACTTCACTTATGATTACGCTTTTCATTTTTTTGAAATCAACTTCTATAGTTCTTTTTATAACACTATAGTTCTTGTCATTTTCAATTATTGTACTGAAATAATAATCTTTATTTTTATTAATAAAAATACCATAATTACCTAACACATTAAATGGTGCTTCTCCAATTCTATATTCATTTCGGTCTGGAATTATATACTTTTTTTCTTCTGGAATATAAAACAAAAGCTCTCTTAAATTATCTGGATTGAAGAACTCAGGATCAAATTTATTAAAATACCTATTTGAGGTTATTAATAGTTCATAATTAATATCATTGTAAGTAAATAAACTAGAGTAAAGCTGTATAATACCAATATTGCTTGCCTTTTTGTTTTTAAGAATATAATCCAAATTAGATAATTCAGATTTTCCATTTTCTTCAATTATGAAAGCTTTTTTTAAATAATTGTCAATTATATTTAATTTTTGAAAAGTAGTGTAGTTAGCCTTATTGGGTAAAATAAGATCATTAAGAGTAATTAACTCTTTAGTGTATTTACTAGGAAATGCAATAGGATGAACACTGTTAGTTATATTGGTCCAAAATTCGTTTTGAGAGTTTTTCTTGTCAGCGCTATAGCATTGATAAATAACATTAACTCTGTTAGCTTGAAGAGTTGAGTACTCTTCGTTGCTAATAGAATTCATATTATTAATTATAAAGTTCTTTGCCTTTACTCCATTTATCAATTTTGTATTAAACACCTCATTTGTGTTATATGCTTTTAACTTAGACCTGAATTTTCCTGGAATTAATATAAATTCTGTTTTGTTATTAAAATATTCTTCTTGTAGTATTTGACTACCATGAATTTCGTTTTTTTCTTTTGTAGTATAAATGTATTCAAGGCTAGAGTTAATTTCTAAATTATTTAGTTTATAGACTTTAAAGTTTTTATTCAATTTGTCATTTTCTTGTTCGATTAAATCAGATCTTTCTAAGTTTACAACATTTCCAAGACTATCTGTAATTTTAACTTTCAAATCAATTAAACTTAATGAATTGTACATGGGTATGTATAGTGTCTTGTGATAATCCACCCCTTTAATATCTACTATTTTTATTTTTGTATGTCTAGTTAAAAACTTATCAAATGAATTACTTAAACTGTCTATATCACTTTGATACTCTACTATGTATTTGTTTATTAGCCCAAAAGATGATCCCTTATAGGTTGAGTCAACTTTTATTTCCTCTGAATTTTCATTAGACCAGTCGTAAGTTTTATGAAATTGAGAGAATACTAAAGAGTCTAATAATACTAGAATTATAAGAAGAGTTTTTTTCATTATGTTTTTTAAATAGACATTTGATTCAAATATATTTATTATAATTATACATAAAGTTAAAATATATATAAATTTAACGTATTGTATATTTGTAATTATGATTAAAATTCATAAAAATTTTAAATTAAATTCTAAGAATTACAACAGGCAAGAATTAGTTAGTTTTGCTTCTAATAATCTTGCACGTAATGTTAGTTCATTATTTGATTTATCTAATTTAATTTTAGAGATTCTTAATGATGAATCTTTTATTTCATGTAAAACCTCTGGTTCTACTGGCAAGCCTAAGGTTATTAGGTTAGAGAAAAAATCCCTTGTAAATTCTGCCTGTATGACAGGCGCTTACTTTAATCTTTTACCTGGTCATTCTGCAGTATCTTTTTTACCTATGAATTTCATTGCAGGTAAAATGATGTTAGTAAGAGCGATGGTTTTAGGTTTAGATTTATCAATTTTTACGCCAACTTCTAACCCTAGTGATCAAATAGATAAAAAATATTTTTTTTCTGCGATGACTCCAATGCAGGCTAATAATTCAATTGCTAAATTGAAATATATAAATACACTTATCTTGGGAGGAAGTGAAGTTTCAACTATTTTAAGATCAAGAATTCTTTCACAAATAGATAGTTATTATGAAACTTATGGGATGACTGAAACAGCTACTCACATTGCTGTAAAAAAAATCACAAAAAATGATCAAAATATAAAACAATTTTCAGCTCTAAGTGGAGTTAGTATTTCTACTAATAAAAACAACTGTTTAGTAATTGATGCCCCTCATATCTATAGTGGTAAAATAGTTACTAATGATATTGTAGAAATTACATCTTCTAAGAATTTTTCTATTATTGGTAGAATAGATAATATCATTAATTCTGCTGGAATCAAATTAATGCCAGAGGAAATTGAAAAAAAATTATCTTGTTTTATTTCCAAAAATTTTATTATTTCGTCTCTTAAAAATGAATTATTAGGTAATAAATTAATTTTAATAATTGAGTCAAAAAAATATAAATTAAATAATGATATTTTTAAATATTTAACCAAATTTGAAGTTCCAAAAGAGGTTTATTTTATTAATAAATTCATTTACACTAGAACAAACAAAATAGATAGGGTTAAAACTTTAGAAACATTAAACTAAATAATTATGTACAAATTAATTATAGCAATATTAATAACAACTAATTTATTTTCTCAAGAAATATTAGTTCAAAAAGACAGAGCCGATGTCATAAACAAGGTGCTGGAAGATAGGTTAAACAATCTTTTACCGATTCTTATGGATCAATCAGGGATTGACATGTGGGTGTTAATTTCAAGGGAATACAATGAGGATCCAGTGCTAAAAACAATGCTTCCGGCAGAATGGTTAAATGCTAGACGAAGAACCATTATTGTTTTTTATCGTGATAAAAAGAACAACACAATTGATAAGTTAGCTGTAGCTAGATATAATTTTGGTGATAACATAATATCTGCATGGGATAAAGAAAATCAACCGGAGCAGTGGCAAAGATTGGTTGAACTTATTAAAGAAAGAGAGCCTAAACAAATTGGTTTAAATTTCTCTAAATATTTCAATATTTCAGATGGTTTAGATAAAACAGATTTCGATGAGTTTATGGATGTACTACCAATTGAGTATAAAAATAAAATTGTTAGTGCTGAAAAATTATCTAATTTATGGATAGAGACAAGAACAGAATATGAAATGAAGTTATATGAAAATATTATTGAAATTACTCATAATATTATTTCAGAGGCATTTTCTAACTCAGTAATAAAGCCTGGTTTAACTACAACTACTGATGTGGAGTGGTGGATGAGGCAGAAAGTAACAGATCTTGGTTTAGATACTTGGTTTCACCCTACTGTAGATATTCAGCGTAACGATGAATTACAGAAGGACCATTTAAATTCTTTTTCAGATAGACCTAATGATAAAACAATTATTTACGGAGATTTAATTCATTGTGATTTTGGAATTACTTATTTAAGACTGAATTCAGATTGTCAGCAAATTGCTTACGTTATGAAACAATCTGACAGTACTATTCCTGAATTTTTAACAAAAGCATTTAAAAAAGGAAATGACTTACAGGATATCTTAACCAACAACTTTACTTATTTAGATACTGGTAATGAAATTCTCATCAATTCTTTGAATGAAGCTAAGGTTAAAGGTTTGAGGCCGTCAATTTACACTCATCCGTTAGGTTCTTACGGTCATTCCTCAGGGCCTACAATAGGCATGTGGGATTCTCAACAGGGAGTAATTGGCGCAGGAGACTATCCTTTAAATCACAATACTGTTTACGCCATAGAGCTTAATGTAACAACGTTTATAACAGAGTGGAACCGAGATATTAAAATCATGTTAGAGGAAGCTGGCTTTTTCGGCAAAAATGGATTTAGATATGTTAACAATAGACAAACTAATATAATTGAAATTCCATTTATTAATTAATAATTTGATTAGTTTAGTAAAAAATTAATTTAATGAAAAGACCTCTGGTTTTAGTTCTGTTTTTCTTATTCTCAATTTCATCATATTCTCAAATTAATAATATGTATAGACCCGATAGGGGTCAAAGAGGGTATACTCCTATGCCTAAATATGATAGTTCTGCATATGTTTCTACTTTAAATATTTATAAAGAATTAGATAAAATTTTACCTAAATGTAAAGAGGAGTTTATTTTAGACGAATTTGAGATGCAAATACTTAAAGGATTGCTTATTGAAAAGATGGAAGGTTACAATACGATTGTAGATAATGAAGATTATACCCGTGATGTAAGACTTAGTAAACTTAAATTGAACGAATTTGAATTTGTGAAATCTTTAAATTTAATTTTAAGTTCTGAGGAAGTTTCAAGGTATATAGAAATGGACTTTGAGAGTAATAGTAAGGAAAAAAAGAAAAAAAGAAAAAAAAGAAAAAAATCTTAGTTTGATATGAAAATGATGAATAAAAATACGGTTTTAGGTTGGGCAACTTTTATAATGATAATTATAGGTTTAGTTCTTGTAGGTCTAGGTGCCTTTAAATATAATGAAGTAGCCGGCTGGGGTTTTGTCTCTGTAGGTGTTGGTTTTTTTGCTAATGCATGGGTTTTCTATGCGCTTAAAGGAAGAGTTTAATGAGTGATGATAAGAAAATAATATTTTCAATGTCTGGTTTAACCAAGACATTTCCAGGTGAAAGTAAAGCTGTATTAAAAAATATTTATTTAAGTTTTTTTTATGGAGCTAAAATTGGAATCCTTGGGCTAAATGGTTCTGGAAAATCCACCTTATTAAAAATTATTGCAGGTTTAGATAATAATTTCCAAGGTGATATAACTTTTCTACAAGACTATTCTGTCGGTTTTCTAGAACAAGAACCAATTCTTGATGATAATAAAACAGTTCTAGAAATTGTTAAAGAAGGAGTAAGTGAAACAGTAGCTATTTTAGACGAATATAATGGCATTAATGATAAATTTGGTTTAGAGGAAGTTTATTCAAATGCTGATAAGATGCAGAAATTGATGGATAGACAGGCTGTTCTTCAAGATATGATTGACGCTTCAAATGCCTGGGAATTAGACACCAAGTTAGAGATAGCTATGGATGCGCTAAGAACACCAAGTCCAGAGAAACAAATTAAATATTTGTCTGGTGGGGAAAGAAGAAGAGTAGCTTTATGCAGATTGTTGTTAAAAGAACCTGATGTATTATTATTAGATGAACCTACAAACCACTTAGATGCTGAGTCTGTGGACTGGCTAGAACAACATTTATCTAGATATAAAGGGACAGTAATTGCTGTAACTCACGATAGATACTTTTTAGATAATGTAGCAGGTTGGATTTTGGAACTAGATAGGGGAGAAGGAATTCCTTGGAAAGGTAATTATTCATCTTGGTTAGATCAGAAGTCTACAAGACTAGCTCAGGAAAGTAAAGTCGCATCGAAGAGGCAAAAAATTCTTGAAAGAGAATTAGACTGGGTTAGACAAGGAGCTAAAGGTAGGCAGACAAAACAAAAGGCAAGGTTAAGTAATTATGATAAGTTGTTGAACCAAGATCAAAAACAACTAGATGAAAAGTTAGAAATATATATACCTAATGGACCTCGTTTAGGTACAAACGTTATTAACTCAATTAAAGTTAGTAAAGCATTTGATGATAAATTATTATATGATAATCTAGAATTTAGTTTACCTCAGGCTGGAATCGTCGGAGTGATAGGTCCTAACGGAGCTGGAAAGACAACCATATTTAAAATGATTATGAAGGAACTAAACCCTGATAAAGGTGAGTTTTTAATTGGTGAAACTGCTAAAATAGCATATGTTGATCAGTCGCATACAAATATTGATTTAGAAAAAAGTATATGGGAGAATTTTTCCGATGGTCAAGAGCTAATTTCAATGGGAGATAGGCAAGTGAATTCAAGAGCTTACCTAAGTAGATTTAATTTTAGTGGTAGTGAGCAAAATAAAAAAGTAAAATTACTTTCTGGAGGGGAAAGAAATAGACTTCACTTAGCCATGACATTAAAAGAAGAGGGTAATGTATTACTTCTTGATGAGCCAACTAATGACTTAGATGTCAACACTTTAAGGGCTTTAGAGGAAGGTTTAGAAAGTTTTGCTGGTTGTGCGGTAGTCATAAGTCATGATAGATGGTTTTTAGATAGAGTTTGTACTCACATATTAGCATTTGAAGGAAACTCTGAAGTATACTTTTTTGAAGGAGCTTATAGTGAATATGAGGAGAATAAAAAGAAAAGACTAGGTAAAGAAACTCTTCCAACTAGAATTAAATACAGAAAACTAATTAGATAAATAATTCCATTTTTATGTTTGCTCTTTTGTAAGGGCATTCTTTTTCTAAATTAATTTCAATAAAGTTATATTTGAGATATAGATAAATTGCATTTTTTAGTAATCTGTTGGAGTATAATATAAGTTTATATATTTTTCTTTTTTTTGCAACAGATATAACTTTTTTTAGTATTTTTTGCCCAATTTTTTGATTTCTATAGTTTGGATCTACAGCCATTTTAGTTAACTCATAAATATTTACTTTATTAGTGGGCATTAATGCAACAGTTCCAACTATCTCTTTTTTAATGACTGCAAATAAAATTATACCACCCTTGTTAATTATATATTTTTCTGGATTACTTAATATTAATCTGTCATGCTCTTCTACATAAAAAGAGGACTCTAACCATTCAATGTTCAAATCATAAAATTTACTAGAATATTTATCTTGATAATTTATAAAACTAACCTTCATAATTAGATATAATATTTGAATAATTAAATTTAATATTAATATATTTATTTCATATAAAAAAAAATATGCAATTAATTGAATGTGTTCCAAATATTTCTGAAGGTAGAAATCAAATTGTAATCGATAAGATTGTTGAAGTTATTGAAACTGTAGATGGAGTTAAATTACTAAATGTAGACCCAGGAAAAGCAACAAATAGGACTGTCATAACTTTTGTAGGGGAGCCTCAAGCTGTGATAGATGCTGCTTTTTTATTAATTAAAAAAACTAAGGAACTTATTAATATGAGCATCCATAAAGGAGAACATCCAAGAATGGGTGCTGTTGATGTTTGTCCATTGATACCAATTTCAAATATCTCAATGGAAGAAACTGTAGAGTATGCTCACAAATTAGCGGAAAGAGTAGGTAATGAATTAAAGATTCCAATTTATTGCTATGAAAATGCTGCAAAAGAAGAAAAACGAAAAAATCTGTCAAATTGTAGGTCAGGTGAATATGAAGGCATAGAAAAAAAAATCACTACAATAGAATGGAAGCCAGATTATGGTCCGAATATTTTTAATGACAGTGTTTCCAAGTCTGGAGTAACTGCAATATCTGCAAGGGATTTTTTAATTGCTTATAATATTAATTTAAACTCAACTTCATCTAGAAGAGCTAATGCTATAGCATTTGACTTAAGGGAAGCTGGAAGAATTAAGCGTCAAGGAGGGAAAATTTCAGGTAAAGTATTAACAGATGATAATAATAATCCAATACGTGAGCCAGGATTATTTAAAAACTTAAAAGGAATAGGTTGGTACATTGAAGAATATGGCATTGCTCAAATATCTTATAATTTAACCAATATTAGAGTTACAAGTTTACATGATGTTTTTGAAAAAACATGTCAAAGAGCAGAGATTAGGGGGCTAAGAGTCACTGGTTCTGAATTAATAGGATTAGTGCCTAAAAAGGTTTTGATAGATGCTGGTAAATTCTTTTTAAATAAACAAAGTAGGTCCTTAGCTATCTCAGATAAAGAAATAATTCATATTGCAATTAAGTCTTTAGGTCTAGATGAGCTACAACCCTTTAATCCCGAAGAGAGAATCATTGAATACGCATTACAAAATGATGATCAACAGCTAGCTAAGATGAATTTAATTGAATTCGCGAATAAAACTTCTAGTGAATCACCTGCACCTGGTGGCGGTTCAATTTCTGCGTATTGTGGAGCTCTAGGAGCTGCATTATCCACAATGGTTGCTAATTTATCTGCAAACAAAAGAGGATGGGAAGACAAATGGGAGTTTTATTCTAAATGGGGTGAGAAAAGTTTAGCGTATCAAAACATATTAGTAAAGCTAGTAGATGAAGATACTCAAGCGTTTAATAGAATAATGGCAGCAGTTACATTACCTAAAGATTCAGATGAGCAAAAAGAATCTCGATTAACAGCTCTTCAATCTGCTACAAAATATGCTATTGAAGTACCTTTTAAAATTATGGAAACTTCATTTGCTTGCTTAGAGAGCATTAAATGTATGGCAGAGGTAGGTAATCCAAATTCTATTTCTGATGCAGGTGTTGCAGCTTTATGTATCCGTACAGCTGTAATGGGTGCGTATTTGAATGTGAGAATCAACTGTAAAGATTTAAATGATGATAATTATGTTTCTGATATTATACAAAAAGGTAAGTTGATAGTTGAACAAACTAATCAAATAGAAAAAGAAATAATGCTACTAGTAGAAAAACAACTTAATTAAATCAAACAATAGCCCCTGCTAAAATCACTTTACTGATTTTGTTACTTCCGAACGAGTATGGTATTTCATCTATAGAATTTAATTTATCTGTGATAATTAAATTTGCAATTTTACCTATAGTTATACTTCCGGCTTTATCACTTATTCCCATAGAATATGCACCATTAATTGTTGCTGCATTAATTGCTTCTTCAGTAGTCATTTTCATTTTAATACATGCAGTACTAATTACGAAATTCATATTCCCACTAGGCGATGACCCTGGATTATAGTCGCTAGCGATAGCTAATGGTAAACCGCTATCGATTATCTTTCTTGCTGGCGCATATTTGATACCAAGAAAATAAGAACAAGTAGGAAGTGCTACCGGCATTGTAGAGCTATTTTTTAAAATTTCTAAATCTTTAACATTTAACACTTCAAGATGATCCACAGACAAGGCATTATATTTCACCGCTAATTTTATACCACCTATTGAATTAAACTGGTTTACATGAATTTTAGTTTGTATACCTAGTTCCTGAGCTTTAGAAATTATTTTTTCTGATTGAGATAAGTCAAAATAACCTTTTTCGCAAAATACATCTACATAATTAATCAGTTGTAGATCATGAAATTCAGGAAGCATATTGTTAATAATAAGATCTACATATTGATGCTTGTTCTTTGAAAATTCCTTGGGAAAAGCATGAGCTCCTAAAAAAGTTGATTTTACTATAATTTCAGTACTTTTATTAATCTCAGAAATTACTTCTAGCATTTTCTTTTCAGAGTCTATATTTAAACCATAGCCAGATTTAATCTCAATTGCACCTGTCCCTTCTTTAATTACATTATGGACTCTTTCTAAAGATTGTTCTAGTAAATCTTCTTTACTAGTATTTCTTAGAATTTCAACAGAATTTAATATTCCGCCTCCTTTATTTGCAATTTCAGTATAGCTCAAGCCTTTAATTCGATCTATAAACTCCTTTGATCTGTTTCCAGAGTAAACTATATGGGTATGGGAATCACACCACGAAGGTAACACCATTTGACCTCTACAATCGATAACCTTAAAATCATCTAATTTATTTGGACAATTCTCCATCTCACCAAATTCTTTTATAAAAGAATTTTCTAACAATAAATATGCATTATTAATTGAAGGAATAATACCCATATCTTTTCCAGAAACGTATTGAACGTTACTTTCTCTAACCTGTAAAAGTTTTTTTATATTTATTAAGAGAGTAAATGACATTTTATAAATTTATTTAAATCATATCTTCTGGTCTTACCCACTCATCATATTCAGAAGCTGTTAGATATCCTAAGTTAATAGCTTCTTCCTTTAATGTAGTTCCATTTTGGTGTGCTTTATTAGCTATTTCAGCAGCTTTATAATAACCTATTCTTGGATTAAGTGCAGTTACCAACATTAAAGAGCTGTTTAATTTTTCTTCAATTACTTTATAATTTGGCTTAATTCCCTTGACACAGTTATTATTAAAACTGTTACATGCGTCAGCCAATAATTTACAGGACTCAATTAAATTGGATGCCATCATAGGTTTAAAAACGTTCAATTGAAAGTGACCTTGCGTAGCGCCAAATGATATTGAGGAGTCATTACCAATTATTTGAGCACAAACCATAGTTAGTGCTTCACATTGAGTTGGGTTTACTTTTCCTGGCATAATAGAGCTTCCTGGTTCGTTAGCGGGAAGTGAAATTTCACCAATACCACTTCTAGGTCCAGATGCCAGAAATCTTATGTCATTACCAATTTTGTTAAGAGTTATCGCAATACCTTTTAATGCAGAATGAGATCTCACTATAGCATCGTTAGCAGAAAGAGCTTCAAATTTATTTGGTGCAGTAATAAAAGGAAGTCCTGTTAAGTTGGATATTATTTCAGAAACTTTTGATGAATATCCTTTTGGTGTGTTTAACCCTGTTCCAACTGCTGTACCACCTAAAGCTAGTTCACTTAAATGGTCTAAGGATTCGTTTAAAGCTTTTATTCCATGCTCTAACTGAGACACATAAGAAGAGAACTCCTGACCTAAAGTTAATGGAGTAGCATCCATTAGATGTGTCCTCCCTATTTTAATAATAGATTTAAATTCTACAGTTTTTTTATAAAATTCTTCTTTTAAGTTCTCTAAAGCTGGTATTGTGTGGTCAATTAATAGTTTATAAGATGATATGCTTATCGCAGTAGGGAAGGTGTCGTTCGATGACTGTGATTTATTCACATCATCATTTGGCATTACTAGTTTTGTGCCATGACCTAGCTTATTTCCTTGTAATTGATGTGATCTATTAGAGATAACCTCATTTATGTTCATATTAGTTTGAGTACCTGAGCCAGTTTGCCATACTACTAAAGGAAACTCGTTATCGTGCTCTCCATTTAATATCTCATCACATACAGAAGATATTAGATCTTTTTTTTCTATTTCTAGTATTCCTTTTTCGTGGTTTACAATTGCAGCAGCTTTTTTTAAATATGCAAAAGCATAAACAATTTCTAGAGGCATTGAAGAGCTAGGTCCAATTTTAAAATTATTCCTAGACCTCTCTGTTTGAGCACCCCAGAGTTTATTTGCGGGTACTTTTACATCTCCTAAAGTATCTTTTTCTATCCTATATTCCATATTATTTATATGTAAAATTAGACTACAAATTTACAAATTTAAGTTCAATTATTTTTTTATTATTTATTGTTTAAGATTATTAAACAGTATATCTTTGGAACTTATTAAATAAATTATGTTTGAATTTGATCAGTATTTAGGTTTTTTAGCATTTGCAACTATACTCAGTATAGGTTTTTGGTTAATGATATTTTTATTAACCTTTGTTATTCCATATTGGGTAGGTGGATCTTTGCTTGAGAGATTGAAGGAAATTCGCGACGAAAAAAAGAATAAAGCTAAAAAATAATATTCCTTTGAATAATATATTAAAATGCATTATTTTATAATAACTATTGCATTTTTAATTTAATATCCCCTTGTTTTATATTTCTTATTCCTGTTTATTTCTTTTTTTTGCAGATTTTGAATTATGCCAAATATTCCATATCGTGAAATACATGTAAGCAATCCAAATAAGACCTCCAATTATATACATTTCTATACTCATGTGGTTCTTCTTTGTCTTAATGCTATTGCAAATAATAATATAGTTCCTGGCCAATGTGCAGAATACTGAGCTGACTCAGTATCTCCGGAAATACCTAAACCTATTGAATATAACATAGCTACAAATGCTATTATAATTGGGTAATACTTTGAAATAAATTCTTTCATAATTTTATAGTTAAATGTTGTTAAATTTAATATTTTTTTTTAAATAAATCTTAACCACCATATTCATCCCCGCCACCTTGATAACTTTGTCCCTCTCTTTGATACCTTTTCTTCTTTTGATTAATTCTATAAGTAAAGTTTAGCGTAAAACTTCTTGAACTCCATCTGTATTTTGATTCAGAATAGAAAGTCTCTGTAAATGCTTCACTAATTCTTCCGCTAGAATCAAAGAGATCTCTGACATTTAATGATAATGTACCTTTTTCGTTTAAGATGTCTTTACTAAATGCTAAGTCTGTTGAGTAACTAGCTTTAGTCTTATTGACTGCATCTTCTCTTGGACCTCTGTAGTTCATCCTTGTTTGCCACTCAATTTCACCTGGTAAAGTCAACTTATTATTTAATCTCATACTCCAACTTAAATTTTCACTTCCATAATCAATTTCATTGTATTCACCTTCAACTTTATTATTATATAAATTAAAATTTGAATTTACACTCCATTTTTTACTAGGTCTATAAGAGAGGTTAAATTCAAACCCAAATCTTGCATTAGTAGCTAGGTTTATAGGAAACCTCTCAATTATTGGAACATCTGTTCCGCCAAGGTTCACTGTTTCACCTGTATCTTGAGTTATAAAATTAAATGTATTAGTTGATTTTTGAAAATACATTGATGAATTTACTGAAAATGAAGATTCAAAGGTCTTTAGATAGCCTAAATCAAAGTTGTTTGAATAAGTTGGATCTAAATTTGGATTCCCTCTAAATATACTTGTTGGACTATTTTTCGATGGAAATGGATTAATAAACCTTGACCAAGGTCTTCTTAATCTTCTGCTATATCCAAAAGTTACACTTTCATCTTCTGAAATTTCAAGACCAAAATTAAATGTCGGAAATACCCCAGTATCGTCCTTTTTAATTAGTTCATCGGTTGTAATTTGAATAATGTCTTTTTTAGTTTGTTCAACTCTAACTCCAAAAAGAAAAGAATATTTATCATCAATTTTAAACCCATATTGGGAATATATCGCATTAATCTGCTCTTTGTACTGGAATACATTACTTTGTTCTGTATCTAATATTAGATTATTGTTTAAATTAGAATAAACTTTATAATCTTGATATAAATCTGATTCTTCTATTTTAAATCCTGCTTCAAATTGTCTGTTTTCTCCAATTGGTAATACATAATCTGCTTTAATAAGTTTACTGTCGTTT
Source organism: uncultured Flavobacteriales bacterium (assembly GCA_913009535.1). The sequence goes on from CAJVXR010000005.1 coordinate 27,583, forward strand.
GTTTCGTCAGATGTAATCTGCTCAAAGTCTAAATTATTTTGGGTTAAAATAGAGTTTTCATTGTCCGTGTTTTCTCCCATTTGAAAATCAACTACTAATTTGTGTCCTTCATCGTTAAATCTTTTATCAAAATTAAGTGAATACTCATAATTTTCATCTTTAGATATTTCGTTTTCTAACCTAAAAGTTTCATTAATAACATCTTGACTACTGTCAAGTTCTAATGTCGTGTTTTTATTTAAGTTAACTCCTTCAGAATTACTTGTTAAAAACGATGTAGTAATTGATGTATTATCATCAATATACCATTCTAAACCAGTATTGGTAAATAAACTATTATTTTCTCTTTCCCAATTTCTATTGTCTCTAATAAAAGAGCTTTGATCATCTCCATTGTAATATTCTGAGTAAGCATAAGAATCTCCAACTCTAAGTCTGTCGCTTAATCCACTAGAATTAAATATATTAACATCACCTGTTCTGTAATTTAGGTTTGTAGATATCCCTGAACTTTTAGGGTCTCCAATATTCGCGTTCACAGTTCCGTTAAAACCTAATAACTTGTTTCTTCTTAAAATTATATTTATTATCCCACCATTTCCTTGTGCATCATATCTTGCTGATGGCGAGGTTATAACTTCAACTTTCTCAATAGATTCAGATGGCAGTTGTCTTAGTGCTTCAGCTGAATTTAAACCGACTAAACCAGATGGTTTTCCGTTAATTAAAATTCTAACATCCTCACTGCCTCGAAGAGCAACATTTCCTTCTACATCAACTGAAATTGATGGCACATTATCTAAGACATCACTAACTGATCCTCCTTTTACAGTTAAATCTCTACCCACTGTATATATCTTTTTATCCAGTCTTATATCAACCGTTGTATTTTCTGCAATAATCTCCACCTCATCCAAAGATTCAGCGTCAATGTCTAATTCAATATTTCCTAGCTTTAAATTACTGGCTACATTTACTCCTTCTTGTATAAAGTTTTTATGTGAAATATATTCAACCATTAGATTGTATTCCCCCTTTTTTACAGTAATACTAAATTTACCTTTACTATTAGTTAATCCATCAGTTACTACAATATTATCAGTGCTTAAAACAGTTACTATGGCATACTCTAATTCCTCTTTAGTTTCAGACTCCAATACGACTCCCGTAAGTGTGAATTCTTGAGCAATAGTTACGTTGGTAAACAGAATGCTTAATATTGTAAGTAAAAGATAATTTTTCATAATAATTGATTTCAAGGTAAAAATAAATCCTCTTAGTACATTTAATTGTTAAAAGTATGTTATTTTTTCTCTAAAAAAACCGCTAAATTTTCAAGGGGTCTAGCAATCACAGCACTTTTTTCACTTTCAATAATTGGTCTTTCTATTAGCTTTGGATTAGAAAATAGAATACGCACTATATCTAAATCAGACATTTCTTTGCTTTTGTAATTTTCTTTCCAAATAGATTCATTTTTTCGGACTAATTCTATTGGTTTTATTTGAAGCTTATTAATAAGTACTGATATTTTTTCTTCACTTAAATCCTGATTTAAATAATCAATTATATTAAAGTTTATTTTTTGATCTTTTAAATATTCTATAGCTTCTCTAGATTTTCTACATCTAGTGTTGTGATAAATATTAATCATATTATAATTCCTTTGAGTTTTTAGATTGTCCTGACATCATTAAATAAGATTTTAAAAAAGGCTTTAGTTCCCCGTCTAGAACGGAGTCTACATTTCCTGACTCAAACCCAGTTCTTACATCTTTGATTAACTTATATGGGTGCAATACATAGTTTCTAATTTGACTTCCCCATTCGATTTTCATTTTACCAGCTTCTATATCTGATCTTTCAGCTTGTTGTTTTTTAATTTCTATTTCGTATAACTGTGACTTTAGCATTTGCATTGCTCTAGATCGATTATCATGTTGGGATCTAGTTTCTGAACAAGAAATTTTAATTCCTGTTGGTTTGTGTGTAAGCTGAACTTTTGTTTCAACTTTATTAACATTTTGACCTCCAGCACCACTAGATCTAGCAGTCGTAATTTCAATATCTGCAGGATTAATTTCTATCTCTATTGAGTCATCTACTAAAGGATATACATATACCGATGCAAAACTAGTATGCCTCTTAGCATTACTATCAAATGGAGAGATTCTCACAAGTCTATGAACTCCATTCTCACCCTTAAGCCATCCAAAAGAAAAATCACCTTCAATTTGAAGTGTTACAGTTTTTATTCCAGCAACATCTCCGTCTTGTAAATTTAGTTCTGTTAGTTTGAAGTTGTTTTTTTGACAGTACATCATATACATTCTCATAAGCATTTGAGCCCAATCACAGCTTTCAGTTCCTCCAGCTCCAGCAGTGATTTGCAGAACTGCACTCATGCTATCACTTTTTTCAGAAAGCATATTTTTGAATTCTAATTCTTCTACAAAACTTAATGATTTCTGATAAGTATCAATAATTTCACTCTCACTAGCTTCTCCAAGTTTATAGAATTCTAACAAAACTTCTAAATCATTAATTTGTTCTTCTAGAATAGAAAAATCCTTAACCCATTTTTTATTTAACCTTAGTTCCTTTAATAAAGTTTCGGCAGCTTTGGAATCCTTCCAAAAATCAGGATCAAATGTTTTTTCTTCTTCATTTTGAATTTTTATTTTTATTTCATCTAAGTCAAAGATACCTCCTTAACGCACCAAGGCGATCTTGAAGATTTTTAAATTGATCTGTTGTAATCATTGTCAAAATATTTATAGCTAAACTACTATTATATAATTTCTCAAAAAAATTATTTATTTTTCTTTTTGTTATTTTTTTACAAATAATTATTCCTTAGTTTTATGATAAATATTTACTCTTATGAAAAATTTATTGCAGTTATACATTTTTTTGTTATTTACGACTTGTTTCTCTCAGTCAATTTTAGATAAAGAGTTAGAGAAATTTGAAGGTTTTTTCAACTTTTACTACGATAATTCAACAGATAAAATTTTCCTAGAGGTTACAGAACTAGATAAAGACTTTTTATACATAAACTCATTAGCAACAGGAATTGGTTCAAATGATATTGGTTTGGATAGAGGTCAACTTGGAAATGAAAGGTTAGTTAGTTTTCAAAAGGCTGGAAATAAGCTATTGTTAATCCAGCCAAATTTATCTTTTAGAGCAAGTACGACAAATAAGGCTGAAGAAAAAAGTATAGAACAAGCATTTGCAAAATCTGTTATTTATGGATTTAAGATTTTAGAAACTATTGATGATAAATATTTAATTGATTTTACTTCTTTTTTAATGCAAGATAAGCATGGTGTAGCTGATAGATTAAAAGCTGCAAAACAAGGAGCTTATAAAATTGACTTAACAAAAAGTGCATTACAATTAGATCGAACAAAATCTTTCCCTAAAAATTCTGAATTTGAAGCATTATTAACTTTTTCAGGAAAGCCAACAGGTAGATTAATCACTAGTGGAGTATCTCCAGATCCATCTTTAGTTAGTGTTGTTCAACACCATTCTTTTATAGAACTTCCTGATAATGAATATATTCCTAGAGTTTTCGATCCTAGAAGTGGCGCATTAACTATTTCTTTTATGGATTATGCAACACCTGTACAACAAGAGATTAATAAAAAATACATAACAAGACATAGATTAGAGAAAATTGACCCAACTCTTGAAATGAGTGAGGCCAAAGAACCTATAATTTATTATTTAGATCCTGGAACTCCAGAGCCAGTTAGATCAGCCTTAATTGAAGGAGCCTCATGGTGGAACCAAGCATACGAAGCGATTGGTTATAAAAATGCTTTTCAAGTAAAAATGTTACCAGAAGATGCTGACCCAATGGATTGTAGATATAATGTTATTCAATGGGTTCACAGATCTACAAGAGGATGGAGCTATGGTTCGAGTGTAGTTGACCCTAGAACTGGTGAAATAATAAAAGGTCATGTAAGTTTAGGTAGTTTAAGAATAAGACAAGATTTTTTAATTGCTCAAGCTTTAATATCAAAGCCGTTTGTTGATGATGACAATTATGACCCTATGCTAAATATGGCAATAGCTAGAATTAAACAGCTCAGTGCTCATGAAGTTGGTCACACAATTGGATTTGCTCACAATTTTGCTGCCAGTACAAATAACCGTTCATCTGTAATGGATTATCCTCATCCATTAATTAAACTAACAAATAATAAAATTGATTTAACTGATGCTTATGCAGTTGGAATAGGAGAATGGGATAAAGTATCCGTAGCTTACAGTTATTCGGAATTTAACTCAGGAAACGAAAAAGATTTATTAGATGGTATTTTGGATAATGCATATGAGAATGGGTTAAGATTTATTACTGATTCTGATGCTAGAGCAACTAGTGGGGCCCATGTGAATGCACATTTATGGGACAATGACGGAGATGTTTCTGAAGGATTATCTAAGATTATGTTAATTAGAGATAAAGCTATTAATGATTTTTCTAAATTTAATATTAGATCTTTTGAGACTTATAGTAAGCTAGAAGATGTTTTTGTTCCACTTTACTTTTTGCATAGGTTTCAAACCGAGGCAGCTGTAAAATTAATTGGCGGTCTTGATTATAATTATGTAACAAGAGATGATAACCAGACTATAGTAAAAGACATTTCGTTTGAAAAGCAAAAGAATGCTCTTTTCTCATTGTTAACTACATTAAAAGCTAAAAATTTAGCTATTCCAAAATCCAAATTAGAATTGTTTCCACCAAGAGCCTATAGCTTTCCTAGGACTAGAGAATCTTTTAAAAGTATGACAGGAGTTAGTTTTGATCCTCTAAGTGCAGTATCAACTGCTAGTGAAATGACACTTTCTTTATTATTAAATCCAGAGAGAATGAATAGGTTAGTTATTCAAAGTAGTATGTCTAACACAACATCGCAGAATATGAGTTTAAGTTATTTACTAACTACTCTAACAAATAGCACTTTCAAATTGGAGAATAAAATTAATGATAGTTATTTATTTGAAGTTCAACAGGTGATAAACAATAATTATTTAAAGTTTTTGTTAAACTTAGCTTCTAACAAGAAATCTTTCTTTCAAGTAAAGGCAGAGTCTAGAAAAGCTTTGAGTAATATTATTCAATTATTAACGTCTAAGAAACATAAAAATAAGTATAGTGGAGAGTATTTAAACATTATTGCTAAATTTAATTCTAAACCAGAACTCTTCGTATTAGCTAATAGTCCAAAGATACCTGATGGATCACCTATTGGATCTGCTATGTGTAATCTAAATAATTAAATATTTATGATAGTTGATTTAAGAAGTGACACTGTCACTGTTCCTACTAAAAAAATGCTTGAATTTATGATGGATTCAAAAGTTGGTGACGATGTTTATGGAGAAGATCCTGCAGTTAACCTTTTGCAGACTAAAGTTGCTTCAATGTTTGGCAAGGAAGTAGGGATGTTTTTTCCATCAGGAACTATGGCCAACCAAACTGCAATTAAATTACATACAAACCCTGGGGATCAAGTTATATGTGATAAATATTCCCATATATATAATTATGAGGGAGGGGGAGCATCATTTAATAGTGGAGTTTCGTTTAATTTAATTGATGGTGAAAGAGGTATGTTTAATAGTGATCAAGCTCTTAGTTCTATTAATCCAAAGGATTTTTATCATAGTCCCTTATCAAAATTAATAGCTATAGAAAACACAACAAACAAGGGTGGTGGAGCTTGTTGGGACATAGGTGAGTTAAAAAAAATACAAAAAGTAGCTAACTCAAACAATCTTGGGATGCATTTAGACGGGGCAAGAATATGGAATGCTATTATACACAAAAATGATAATCCCAAAGATTTCGGTAAAATATTTGACACTATCTCAGTTTGCCTCAGTAAAGGGTTAGGTTGTCCAATTGGATCAGTTTTAATTGGTAATAGTAAGATAATGAGTAATGCCTTAAGAATTAGAAAAATACTAGGTGGTGGTATGAGGCAGGCTGGATATTTAGCCAGTGCTGGGATTTATGCTTTAGACAATAATTTAAGCAGATTATTAGAAGATCATCAAAGAGCACATGAAATTGGAGAGGTTTTAGCAAAATCTACATATGTAAAATCTGTTGAAAAGATTGAAACAAATATTGTGATATTTGAATTAAATAAAGAAATTAATGAAAGGTCATTTATAGAAAAGCTTTACAGCTTAAATATTAGGTTAATATCGATGGGTAGTAATAAATTAAGATTAGTTACCCATTTAAACTATACAAATATTCATCACGATTATTTTTTGTCATTAATTAAGTCTTTATAACATAATTTTTTTATATATAATTTATGTTTATTCATAATGTATTATTTGTGCGAATTACATGATTTTTTAATCAAATCTTTATTAATTCAGTTATTATAATAAGAATAAATTAAATATTATATGTTTTTAAAATAAAACTCTTATTTTTACTCTGTTTGGTTAATATGCTAAAATTACATAACTTGACATGTTTATATTATAGATGAAAAAACATAAATCAGCTTTCAATAATATATTACAATTAATAGGGGATACCCCTCTTGTTAAGTTACACAATATTACTTCAGATTTTAAAGGTGATTTTCTTGCAAAATTAGAGTATTTTAATCCAGGTCATTCTTCTAAAGACAGAATTGCATTATTTATTATTGAAGAAGCTGAAAGAAAAGGCATTTTAAAACCAGGAGATACTATAATTGAAACTACTTCTGGTAATACAGGTTTTAGTATCGCTATGATAAGCATTATTAAAGGATATGACTGTATTTTAGCTGTAAGTTCAAAATCTTCTTCTGATAAAATTGACATGTTGAAAACTATGGGAGCTAAGGTTTATGTTTGTCCTGCGAACGTTAGTGCAGATGACCCAAGGTCTTATTACGAAGTTGCAAAAAGGTTACATGAAGAGATTAAAGGTTCTGTTTATATTAATCAATACTTCAATGAATTGAATATTGAAGCGCATTATAAAACCACAGGACCAGAAATCTGGACTCAAACTAAAGGAAAAATAACCCACTTAGTTGCGTGTAGTGGAACTGGAGGCACTATTTCAGGAGTTTCTAGATTTTTAAAAGAAAAAAACTCTAATATTAAAATAATTGGAGTAGATGCATATGGATCTGTATTAAAAAAATATCATGAAACTAAAGAGTTTGATGAAAAAGAGATTTATCCATACACAATTGAAGGTTTGGGTAAAAATCTTATACCCACTGCTACAAACTTTGATCTTATAGATGAATTTATAAAGGTTAAAGATGAGGATAGTGCACATACAGCTAGAGAATTAGCAAAAAGTGAAGGAATGTTTGTTGGTTATACTAGTGGGGCTGCTTTACAAGCAGTTAAGCAGTTGGATGCAAGAAATGAATTCAAGTCTAGTGATCTGGTAGTTATTATTTTTCCAGATCACGGAACAAGATATTTAAGTAAGATTTATAGTGATAAGTGGATGGAAACTCAAGGATTTTTTGATAGTAAGCATGAAAAAATAATTGAAAAAATTCAGTATATAAAATAATATAATTATTAGATGAGAGATTTATTTGAAAGAATGTACAAGGATAAAGGTCCTTTAGGTAAATGGGCATCTATAGCAGAAGGGTATTTTGCATTCCCGAAATTAGAAGGACCAATTTCTAATAGAATGAAGTTTCAAGGTAAAGAAGTAATAACTTGGAGTGTTAATGACTATTTAGGTTTAGCTAATAATCCTGAGGTACGTAAAGTCGATGCTGAAGCAGCTTTAGAATACGGATCTGCTTATCCAATGGGAGCTAGGTTAATGTCAGGTCATACTGATTTACATGATAAGCTACAAATCGAGTTAGCAAAGTTTGTTGGCAAAGAATCTGCTTATTTATTAAATTTCGGTTACCAAGGGATTATGTCTACAATTGACTCACTAGTTTCTAAAAATGATATAATAGTATATGATGTTGATTCCCATGCTTGTATTGTTGATGGAGTTAGACTTCATATGGGGAAAAGGTTTACATACAAACATAATGACATCGAAAGTCTAGAAAAAAACCTTGGAAGAGCAACGAAAATGGCAGAAACTACAGGTGGAGGTATTTTAGTTATTTCTGAAGGAGTGTTTGGTATGAGAGGTGAGCAAGGAAAATTAAAAGAAATTACAGACTTAAAAGGTAAATTTAATTTTAGATTGCTAGTAGATGATGCACATGGTTTTGGTACTCTAGGTATAACTGGTGCCGGTGCTGGTGAAGAACAAGGAGTTCAAGATAAGATTGATGTTTATTTTGCCACTTTTGCTAAATCCCTAGCAAGCACAGGTGCTTTTATCGCTGCTGACAAAGAAATAATTGATTTTTTAAAATATAACTTAAGGTCACAAGTGTTTGCTAAATCATTACAAATGCAACTCGTTGTAGGTGCTTTAAAAAGATTAGAAATTATAAAAACCCAACCAGAAATCAAACAAAAATTATGGACTAACGTTGTTGAATTACAATCTGGTCTAAAAGATAGAGGTTTTGACTTAGGTTCAACCCAAAGTTGCGTAACACCTGTTTATTTAAATGGTACTGTCCCTGAAGCGTTTGCATTAGTTAAAGATCTGAGAGAAAACTATGGAATATTTTGTTCAACAGTAATTTATCCTGTTATTCCAAAGG
>CAJVXR010000006.1 GCA_913009535.1 uncultured Flavobacteriales bacterium
TTAACAAGTTCCTATTTTTTCTATTATTGTTGCTTTTCAATTGCCAAGACCAAGAGACTACATTTACACCAAATGAACCAATTGATAATAATAATAATAATGTAACATTAGAAGGTTTAGGTCGCGGTTTGTTTTATCAAACTTTTAATGAAAAAATCATTCCTATCTATTACTACATTCCTAACAACGTTAGTTCAAATACTCCAGTAGTGTTTAATATTCATGGAGGTGGAAGAAGTGGAGAATCAACAAGAAACATGATGGAGAGTAAAGCAGATCAATATGGATTTATAATTATCGCACCTGAAATTAGTAATGTTAATTTTCCGGGTGGAGATGGTTTTAATTTAGGGAACGTATATATAGATGGGGACAATCCAACACCAGAATCACTTAATGATGTAGGAGATTGGGCATTTTCAATAATTGAACCAGTTTTTGATGTGTTTCTAGCCAATACAAACACAAACGTTGATAGATATCATTTATTTGGGCATTCAGCAGGAGCTCAATTTGCACATCGATTTATGCTTTTTAATCCAAATGCTAGGTATGATAAAATCTTAACCTCTGCTGCTGGATGGTTTACTGTTTTAGATAATAACATTCAGTTTCCCTACGGCCTGAATAATAGTATATTAACACAAGAACCACCTTTATCTAACAATAGCTACCTAATAGATATTTTAAGTAAAAACCATATAGTACAGGTTGGAACTTTGGATAACGATCCTGATTTTCCAGGATTAAGACATAATGAATTTGCAGATGCTCAAGGTCTACATAGGGTCGATAGAGCAACTCATTTTTATAATCAAGCTCAAAATTTTGCACAAACGAATTCATTATCTTTTAATTGGACACTTAATATCATAAATGGTTTATCTCATGACACTGGTGATTCTATTGAATATGGATGTGACTTAATATTTAATTAAGATGAAAATATCCGTAAATAAAATAGGATTTGTTTTAGGGCCTCTATGTTTTATTTTAATAATGTTGTTTTTCAATCCTGATGATTTAGAATTTCAAGGGAAAGCTATTTTAGCATGTGCATCCTGGATAGCTATATGGTGGGTAACAGAACCTATTCCGATTGCTGCAACCTCATTGTTACCAATAATAATTTTTCCTCTTTCAGGAGGCTTAGATATAAAAACCACAACGGCTGCTTTTGGGCACAAATACGTTTTCTTATTTATCGGAAGTTTTATTTTGGCTATAGCTATTCAAAAATGGAAACTGCATAAAAGAATTGCTCTAAACATCATTAATCAAGTTGGAGTAAATAAAAGTAATATAATTTTAGGGTTCATGACTGCTACAGCATTTTTATCGATGTGGATTAGTAATACTGCGACATCAGTGATGATTTTGCCCGTAGGTTTAGCAATTATTTCGCAACTTAAAGATGATCCTAACACCCCTGAAAATGAAAACTCTTTATTTGGGAAAGCTTTAATGCTTGCAATAGCTTATAGCGCATCAATCGGAGGAATGGCTACTATTATAGGAACTCCACCTAACATGATATTTGCTGGGGTGATTAAAGAAAGTTATAATATTGAGATTTCTTTCTTTGATTGGTTTAAATTCGGCTTACCCTTAAGTATATTTTTTCTATTTATCTGTTGGTTTTATTTAACCAAAATAGCTTTCAAGTTTAAACAAAAGGAATTCTCGGCTGGAAAAGAAGAAATTGTGTCTCAACTGAAAGGATTAGGAAAAATATCTTATGAAGAAAAAACTATTTTAATAGTATTTATTTTAACTGCATTAGCTTGGATAACAAGAAACGTTCAAATAGATGGTGTTCAATACGGATTAACAAAAATAATTCCAAATTTAGATGATACAATTATAGCTATTATTTCTGCTCTAGTACTGTTTATATTGCCTTCTAAAAAATCTACAATTAAAAATAAATTAACCAAAATTATTGATTGGGAAGATGCTATGAAACTTCCTTGGGGAATACTATTATTATTTGGAGCTGGTATGGCTCTTGCTCAAGGATTTGACAGTAGTGGATTAGCTATATGGATTGGCAATCAACTAACATATTTAAGTGATGTCCCATTAGTAATATTACTACTAATATTAATTGCTAGCGTTAATTTTTTAACGGAAGTAACATCTAATATGGCAACTACCGCAATGTTATTACCTATTCTAGTCTCCTTAGCTGTTGTCCTTGATCTACATCCCTATTATTTGTTAGTTAGTGCAACTTTAGCAGCATCCTGCGCATTTATGTTACCTGTCGCGACACCTCCGAATACTGTTGTTTTTGGATCAGGACTATTAAAAATTGAAGACATGTTTAAAAAAGGATTATGGCTTAATTTAATCTCTATTATTACTTTGACTTTTACAATATATTATGTGCTTCCTTATTTTTGGGACTTAGTCACGCCATTATAAATATTTGTCTAATAACTTCGCTTGCTGAGCTAAAGATTCTTTAAATTCAATCTTAATATTATTAACTAACTCTTTTACAGATAAAGTATCTTGAATATTGGTAACACCCTGACCTGCAGACCAAATTGTACTCCAAGCTTTTGCTTCTGCTTTTGCAAGATCTAATTCTTTTGCAAAACTAAATTTTGATGTTAGTACTTTAAAATACATTTTTAGCTTTTGAGTAAATGTTGGAGTACCGCCCCACATTTTTTCACTAATTCCCATCTTTTCTAAACTTGGTCTTAAAAAACTAGCTGGAACACCCGAAACAACTGCAGTATACACTATATCACTTGCACCACTATTAATTATCATGTTTTTATAATCGTCTGTAGCTTTACTTTCATGAGTATTAATAAACCTAGTTCCCATATAGGCGATATCCGCACCCATTTGCATAGCAGAAGCTACATCTCTTCCGTTGCTTATACAACCAGAAAGAATGATAGTCTTATCAAAAAATCTTTTGATTTCAGCAACTAACGGCATTGGGTTAATAGTACCAGCATGACCTCCAGCTCCAGCAGCAACCAAAATAAGTCCATCTACACCAGCTTCAGACGCTTTCTCAGCGTGACGTTTTTTAACAATATCATGAAAAACCAAACCTCCATAACTATGTACAGCATCAACTAAAGTAGATACTGCACCCAAAGACGTTATAATTAAGGGCACTTTATGTTTTACACATATAGCTAAATCTGCTTGAACTCTAGGATTAGAGTGGTGTACAATTAAGTTCACTCCAAAAGGAGCAGGTTTTTTTCCTGTTTCATTTTCAAAGGCTTGTAATTCTGATTTAATTTGCACTACCCACTCTTCGAATCCTTCAGTTGTCCTTTGATTTAATGCTGGGAAAGTTCCAACAATTCCATTTTTACAGCACTCGATAACTAATTTTGGACCTGATATTAAAAACAGCGGAGCTGCAATAACAGGAATAGTTAATTCACTAATAAATGATGGTTTTTTCATGTTTATTTATAATTTTAAAATTAATTTCCCTCTTTTATTTCCGTTAAATAGTTTTAAGAAAATTTCATAAAAATTCTCTATACCTTCAAAAATACTCTCATTACTTTTTAGCAAATCTTGATCAAACCATTCTTTAATTTGTTTTTCAGCAATTGAATAATCCTTTTGATAATCAAAGACGACCATCCCTTTCATAGTAGCTCTATTAACTAATAAAGAAAGATAATTTGATGGCCCTTTCATTTTAGATTTGTTATTATATTGTGAAATAGCACCACATATTACAATTCTTGCATTCATTCTTAGCTTTGCCAATGCTGCATCTAACATTTCCCCTCCCACATTATCAAAATACACATCAATTCCATCTGGGCAATATTTTTTTAAAGCTGAGTAAATATTATCGTTTTTATAATCAATTACTTCATCAAACCCTAGTTCACTTTTAACATAATCACACTTATCTTTACCTCCTGCTATACCAATTACTCTGCACCCTTTGATTTTTGCAATCTGTCCAACTAAACTTCCGACAGCACCAGCAGCAGCAGAAACTAACACTACATCTCCATTCTTTATTTTCCCCTCATTGATGATGCCAAAATAAGCAGTCATTCCAGGCATTCCAAGAGCACCTAAGTATCTATATATAGGAGTATTTTGATCCTTGATTAATTTATATCCTACCCCATTTGTCAATGAATATTCTTGTACTCCTCCCCATCCAGAGACTAAATCTCCTATTTTGAAATTGTTGTTATTATTAACTTGAATTACTTCACCTACCGTTCCAGCTCGCATTACTGCTCCAATCTCAACAGGTGGAATATAAGATTTTGTATTATTCATCCAACCTCTCATAGCAGGATCAAGTGAAATATATTTTTGTTTTATTAATATTTGACCATCGGAAAGATCTCCGACAGTTTCCTCTTCTAAATTCCATGTAGATTTATCTGGAATTCCAATTGGCCTATTGACCAATATCATTTTTTTATTTATCATAAATTTTAATTAATTAATTTCCTTTCCAATTTGGTTTTCTCTTTTCTTTAAATGCCAAAAGTCCTTCTTTACCGTCATTGGATTCTTGTGCTTTTTTTAGCATTTTGAACAAATAATCATGATCATTATTTGAATTCGAGATATAATCATATGCTTCTAACCCAAGTCTAATAGCAGTAGGAGAATTTTCCTTAAGTTCTTCAATTAATTTAGCTGTTGTTTTATGAATTTTTTCTTCTGTTGTTATATGAGATATTAAACCTAAACTATTAGCTTCATTTGCCGATATGCTGTAACCGCGAACACACCAATCTAATACTTTTCTTTGTGGCATGATTTTAATCAAACTAGCCATGACCTGCATTGGAAACAGACCTCTTTTAACTTCTGGTAAAGAGAATTTCAATTCTTTATTTGCGACTACAAACAAACAGCCTGCTAAGATTAAAAAACCTCCAGCATAAACATCTTTATTAACCACAGCAACAGTAGGCTTGTAAATTGTATTAAAAAGTTCACCAATTAAAACATCCTTTTCAGGCTGAGGGATGGTAGAGTTATTGGGTTCTATTTGCCCTATCATAGCTTTTAGGTCAGCTCCTGAACAAAATACAGAACCTGTAGATTCGAATAATACAATCCAAATAGAATTTTTAAAATGGGCATGGTGCATTGCAAAAGCAATCTCATTAATCATCTGAGGATGAAGCGCATTCTTTTTTTCTGGTCTATTTAAAGTTATTTTAAAAACATTATTGTTTTCTTCTACATTTATAAATGCAAAATGATATTTAGAAAGATCCTCTACTTGATTTTTTTTATAATAATTCATTTTTCAAAAATATTCTATTTTTAATAAATTGTATTTTTTTTAAACCTGTAAAACTCCCATATTAAATTGTTTCTTAATAGGTGAATGGTTTGCAGCTTCAATACCCATAGAAATCCAGGTTCTAGTATCAAGTGGATTAATTACTGCATCCGTCCAAATTCTTGCTGCAGAATAATATGGGGAAATTTGTTGATCGTATCGAGATTTTATTTGATCAAATAATTCAGCTTCTTTTTCTGGAGTAATTTTTTCTCCACGTTTTTTTAATGAAGCAGTTTCTATTTGGAGTAAAACTTTAGCCGCTGAGTTTCCACTCATTACAGCTAACTGAGCACTTGGCCAAGCTACAATTAACCTTGGATCGTAAGCTTTGCCACACATTGCATAATTACCTGCACCGTATGAATTACCTATAATAACTGTGAATTTAGGAACAACTGAATTACTCACAGCATTTACCATTTTTGCTCCATCTTTTATAATCCCTCCGTGCTCAGATTTACTTCCAACCATAAATCCTGTTACATCTTGTAAGAAAACTAGTGGAATTTTTTTCTGATTACAATTAGCAATAAAGCGGGTTGCTTTGTCTGCAGAATCATTGTAAATAACTCCCCCAAATTGCATTTCTCCTTTTTTTGTTTTTACTAATTTTCGTTGGTTTGCAACAATACCTATAGCCCAACCATTTATTCTTGCATATCCTGTTAAAATAGTTTGTCCATAACCTTTTTTATATTGATCAAATTCTGATTTGTCTACCAAACGTTTGATAATCTCCAACATATCATATGGTGCATTTCTTTCTTTTGGTAGAATTCCAAAAATGTCATCTTCATTTTCTTTTGGGTCTTCACTTTTTATTTTACTAAAACCAGCTTTTTCAAAATCACCAATTTTATCAACTATACGTTTTATTTTGTCTAATGCATCTTTGTCGTCAAGTGCTTTATAATCTGTAACTCCGGAAATTTCACAATGTGTAGTTGCCCCTCCCAATGTTTCATTATCAATACTTTCTCCAATAGCTGCTTTTACCAAATAACTTCCAGCTAAGAAAATACTAGCAGTTTTATCAACAATAATAGCTTCGTCACTCATAATTGGCAAATAAGCACCACCCGCAACACAACTCCCCATCACCGCAGAAATTTGTGTAATTCCCATGCTACTCATGATGGCATTATTTCTAAAAATGCGACCAAAATGTTCCTTATCCGGAAAAATTTCATCTTGCATTGGTAAATAAACACCTGCAGAGTCTACTAAATAAATTATTGGAATTTTATTTTCAATAGATATTTCTTGTGCTCGTAAATTCTTTTTTCCTGTAATTGGAAACCAAGCACCTGCTTTTACAGTAGCATCATTCGCTACCACGATACATTGTTTTCCTTTTATGTAACCAATTTTCACAACAACACCTCCAGACGGGCAACCGCCATGTTCTTTATACATCTCATCGCCCGCAAAAGCACCAATTTCTATTGATTTTGTTTTATTATCCAACAAATAATCAACTCTATCACGTGCTGTCATTTTTCCCTTTTCACGATGCTTATCAATACGTTTCTGGCCTCCACCTAATTTTACTTTAGCAAAACGTTTACGAAGATCCGAAATTAAAAGCTTATTAAAATCTTCATTTTTATTGAAGTTAATATCCATAGGGACTCATTTTTTAGCAAGTTAATAAATAATATATACTTTAGTTAAGAGTTGAAGACAAACCGGATTAATTTCATAAATTTATTTTATTGTATTAGTTAATTTACAAATAGATAAAGATTTTAAAAATATTTATAGTTTTATAATCTGATATTTTTGCTGATAACAATAAAAAAATATACCTTTTGCATAATTTAACAGTAATACGAGACACTAATATTGATCAACTAACCAACAAAAACTAATTATTATGGGTACTGAATCTAAATTTGATTTTAAATTCTATGATTGGGAGAAAAAATTTAAAAACAAACCTTTCCTAAGACAACCTTTTGGAGATAATTGGGAGGAGTACACTTGGGGTGAGGCTGGACAACTTGCAAGAAAATTAGCTACAGGGCTTAAAAGTCTAGGACTTCCTGAAAAAAGTCACATTGGACTAATGTCAAAAAACTGTAGAGAATGGATAATAGCTGATCTAGCAATAGTTATGGCTGGTTATGTTTCTGTACCATTTTTTCCAAATTTAAATTCTTCTGAAACTAAAGCACTCCTAGATCAAGGAGATGTAGCAGCATTGTTTATGGGGAAAATTGAAGATTGGGATGAAATTAAAAAAGGAATTCCAAATGAGATGCCTATGATAACTTTTCCTCATTATGACGGGTTTTCCCAAATTAATGAAGGTTTTCAATGGTTTGATTTTATAAATAAGTTTGAAGCTCAAACTGAGGATTATTCCCCAAATATGAATGATATTTGGACTATTATTTTTACTTCTGGCACAACTGGATCTCCAAAAGGTGTAGTGTTAGATTTTGAAGTAATACAGGGAACATGGGATTTATTTAATAAAGATCATAATCCACTAGAAATTAACTTTACAGGCAAAAATAGCTGGTTTTCATTTTTACCTCTTAATCATATTGCTGAAAGAGTTGGGGTTGAATATACATGTTTTAGACATGGGGGTGTAATTTCATTCACGGAATCTTTAGAAAGATTTGGTGAAAATCTAAAATCGGTCCAACCTTCAATATTTATAGGTGTTCCTAGATTATATACTAAATTTCAAATGGGTATAATTTCTAAATTCACCCAAAAAAAATTAGATCTTTTAACTAGCATTCCTATTATATCATATGTTATTAAAAAAATTATTAAAAAAGCTTTAGGTCTAAGCAACGCAAAATCAATAATTTCCGGTGCAGCTCCTATGATGGAAATTCAAAAACAGTGGTACAAAAAGTTAGGTATAAATATTACTAATATTTATGGAATGACAGAAAATTGTGCAATCTGTACTCAAATTCCAGCTACAACAACTAATAAAAAAAACTCAGTTGGATTGCCTCAAGCAGGAGTAAAAATTAAAATAAATCCTGAAAATAGTGAAATTATGATGAGTGGAGCTTTTGTAATGAAAGGCTATTATAACGATAAAGAAAGAACCGATGAGACTATAAAAGATGGTTGGTTATGTACAGGTGACCAAGGAAGGATAGATGAAGACGGTTATCTATACATTACCGGGAGAGTTAAAGATACCTTCAAAACAAGTAAAGGTGAGTTCATTGAACCTCTAGGTTTAGAGAAATTATTTGGTGATATTATTGAATTTGAGCAGACTTGTATCGTTGGTCTTGGAAATCCCCAGCCGATGTTATTAGTTGTATTGTCTGAAATTGGTCAATCTAAAAATAAAGAATCATTGAAATCAAGTCTTCAAGAAAAATTAGTTTTAATAAACAAAGACCTCATTAATTATAAGAGAATATCTACAGTAATAATTGTAAAAGATGATTGGAATCCAGAAAATGAAATACTAACCCCTACATTAAAAATTAAAAGAGGTAAAGTAAATGACAAATATACTTCACAATTTAGTGAGTGGCATGATAGTGAGGAAACTGTGATTTGGGAATAAATATAATCTCTGCGATAATAATTTTTAGCTTTATAAAAACATTACTCATTTAAACCAATGAATGAAAATTTAAAAAACAAAGTAGTCGTTATAACTGGAGCTGCATCAGGGATCGGGAAAGCTACTGCTATACTTTTAGCAAAATACGGAGCAAAAGTAATGGTTACTGATATCAATAAAAAAGAAGGCCTTTTAACAACTAAAATTATAAATGATTCTGGTGGCTTTGCATCTTTTTATAATTTAGATACATCTTCAAAAGAGCAAACAGTAATTGTTTTAGAAAGTATCTATAAAGAACATGGAGCAATTGATCTGGCGGTTAATAATGCTGGTATAGGTGGTATGGTTGGACCACTTCATACAATTGAATCTTCAATATGGGAAAAAATGATAGCTGTTTGCTTATCAGGAGTTTTTTATTCTATGCAAGAAGAGATAAAATATATGCTTATTCAGGGTAATGGCCGAATTGTAAATATTTCATCACTAGCTGGTTTAAATGGAGTATTGGCTGGGAGTCATTATTCAGCTGCGAAACATGGGGTCATTGGAATTACAAAATCTGCAGCACTAGAATACGGTAAATATAACATCAGAGTTAATTCTGTGTGCCCTGGATTTGTTCAAACTGCCATTATAGATGATATACCAGAAAAAGTCCTAAATTATACCAAAAACACAAGAATTCCTATGAAAAGAATTGGTACTACTGAGGAAGTAGCTGAGAGTATTTTATGGCTATTAAGTGACCGATCAAGTTATATAAATGGAGAGAGCTTAGCAGTTGATGGGGGCTTTCAGGCAGGGTGAAGAATAATGATTTGAATAAATAAATTCAATCAACAGTACTTACTAAACTTATTCGTTATATATCAAATAGCGTTATGTTTTATTCATTTAACTTATCTTCTTACATTTGCATAACATTTAAATATCTAATTGAATTAAAACAAATAATAAAGTGAATTTACACTTAAATATTAATTTATATATCAAAAAAAATAAATGAAGAAATACCTTACTGAAGAGCACGATTTATTTAGGGAGAGCTTAAGTGAATTTTTGGAAAGAGAAGTACGACCAAATATAGAAAAATGGGAAAAAGATGGAAGAATTCCAAAGTCAATTTGGAAAAAAATGGGAGACATGGGTTTTCTTGGATTATCTTACCCTGAAAAATATGGTGGTAGTGGTCTTGATTTCTTTTTTGAAATTGTTTTTAATGAAGAGCTTGGTAAATTAAATAGTGGAGGGTTTGTTGTAAGTCAACAGGTTGTTCAGTACATGTCATCTCCGTATATACTCAAATACGGAAGCGATAAGTTAAAAGATAAATACTTGCCTGGTATAATTTCTGGAGATCTTATAGGTTGTATTGGTATTACTGAGCCAGACGCAGGTTCTGATACCCAAAATATACAGACAAAAGCAATAAAAAAAGATGGGTATTATATTATAAATGGATCTAAGACTTTTATCACTAATGCAGTTTACGGAGATTTTGTAGTTCTGGTTGTTAAAACAGACCAAAAAGCTGGATCCAAAGGAATTAGTTTAATATGCGTAGACTTAGATCAAGCTGGAATAACTAAAAATAAAATCAATAAATTAGGATGGCATTCTTCTGATACAGCTGAATTAAGTTTTGATAATGTTAAAGTCCCTTTGGATAGTTTAATTGGTGAGGAAGGTAAAGGCTTTTATTATTTAATGAATGGGCTTCAATTAGAGAGGTTAATTTTTCTTCCAAGCAGTATAGCTACGATGGAATTTGCCTTATCAGAATCATTAAATTACATGTCACAAAGAAAAGCATTTGGAAGAACTATTGATAGGTTTCAAGTTTTAAGACATAGAATTGCTCAATTATCATCTGAAGTTGAAGCTTTAAAAGCTTTTAGTTACTATTGCTATGATTTATTTGACAATGATGTTTATGATGTTAAACTTTGTTCAATGGGTAAACTTATTTGCACAGAACTTCACGAAAAGATATCTACTCAATGCTTACAATTTTTTGGAGGTAATGGGTATACTGAAGATTATCCAATGGCAAGAATGTACAGAGATAGTAGATTAGGAACCATTGGCGCAGGTACTTCCGAAATAATGAGAGATATTATTTCAAAAATGGTAATTGATGATGTTAAATATGAAAAAGCAAAATCAAATGTTAGCTCAAATAATAATTCAACTGACTCCATAAACACTTTTTCAAATGTAGAATCTTTATCATCTTTAAAAAAGTCAGATAACTATAATTTATCATTAGCGATAGAAACTTTAGAATTAGCAGAAAATACATTAGAAATTACAATAAAGTTTATTAATACAATAAAAAAAGATGGTGAAAAGCAAAGTGATTCGCAAGTCATTAGGCATCAAATAGCTCAACTTGCATCAGAAATTGAATGTTATAAACAATTTATTCAGACTACCTATAATGACCTAGCCAACAATAAGGATCTTGAAAAAGAAATAACAATGGCAAAGCTAATTTCTATACAATTAATGGATAAAGTAGTGTCTCAATGTTACAAAATGTTTGGTAATTACGAAAGTTTAGATAATCATCCACTTGAAGAAATATTTCAAAAATCAAAAATGATTCAAATCTCAAATAGTTGTATAGATTTACATGATAATATTTCAAAATTAGTAATTGATAAAAAGTAAATTATGGGAAAATTAGATGGGCAAGTAGTAATCGTTACGGGTGGAGCAAGAGGAATTGGAGAAGGAATTTGCAAAGTTTTTTGCAATGAAGGAGCTACAGTAGCTATATGGGATGTAATTGACGAAGGGATAAAAACAGCAGAATCAATAAAAAAAACTGGCGGAAAAATATTTTTTCAAAAAGTAGATGTTACAAATCAAGAATCCGTAAACTGTGCTGTTGAGGAAATAATTACAAATTATAAAAGAATAGATGTTTTAATTAATAATGCAGGAATAATTAGAGATAAGTCATTTTCAAAAATGACAAGAGATCATTGGGATCAAGTTATTAATGTTAATATAAACTCATTGTATGTAACATGCCAGGCAGTGTTACCACATATGAAAGAAGCAGGCTATGGAAGAATTATATCTGCATCATCAATTAATGCTTTCCAAGGGGCTTTTGGGCAAGCAAATTATGCAGCATCAAAAGCTGCTATTACTGGATTTACAAGAGCTTTATGTAAGGAAACCGGGAGGTATAATATTACAGTAAATGCAGTCGCTCCAGGGTTTATTAAATCTGAGATGTCAGATTCTATGCCAGCCGAAATTGTTAAAGCTGGTATTGCAATGATACCTGTTGGTAGAATTGGTACTGCTGAAGACATGGGTCATACCTATTTGTTTTTAGCATCTAAAGAAGCTAGTTTTATTAGCGGAATCACACTTCATGCAAATGGAGGAGCAATGCCAATGTAAAAAATAATAATTATGAAAAATAAATTCAATTTAGAAAATAAAGTAGCAATAATAACTGGGGCCAGCAAAGGAATTGGAGAGGCTATAGCAATAAGTCTTGCTGAACTAGGAGCAACTGTAATTGTAAGTTCTCGAAATCAAGATGCTGTAGAAAAAACCGCTGAAAAAATTCGCTCTATGGGTTTTAAATCTGAGGGAATAGCTTGTCATGTTGGCAAAGAAGAGCAATTAGTAAAACTAGTAGATATTGTTTTAGATAAATACAAAAGAATTGATATTTTGATAAATAATGCTGCTACAAACCCATATTATGGGCCTTTAGATAAAGCAGATGGAGGAATATTTGATAAGATGATGGAAATTAATGTTAAAGCTCCTTTTAATCTAGCAAACCTCTGTTTCCCTGTAATGAAAAAAAATGGTGGTGGTAGTATAATAAACATATCCTCAGTGGAGGGATTACGTCCGAGTGAATATTTAGGAATTTATTGTATTAGTAAATCTGCACTAATAATGTTAACCAAATCACAGGCTAAAGAATGGGGTAAATATGGAATAAGATCAAATGCAATATGTCCAGGCTTAATCAAAACTAAATTTAGTGAAGGGCTTTGGAATAATGAAAAAATGCTACACCAAGTCACAAAGGAATTGCCTCTTGGAAGAATGGCTAATCCGGATGAAATGGCTTCATTAGCATGTTATCTTGCTTCCGAAGCTTCTAGCTACACTACTGGATCAGTGCATGTATCTGATGGCGGACATATGATAGCAGGAATATAAAAATAAGAAATAATGTCAGAAGAAAACATTACTAACATTCCATACTCAACTGAAATTTCAGAAATTTCAGAATTGAAGAATTTTGTGGGTAAAGAACTAGGTTTGTCAGAATGGACTGAGATAACACAAGACCAAATAAATACATTTGCAAAAGTGACTGGAGATAATCAATGGATACATACCAATGCCGAATTATGCAAAAAAAAATCTCCTTTTAAAAAACCAGTCGCACATGGATTCTTAATACTATCTCTAGCTTCTAAATTTTGTTATGAAACATTTAAATTAAAAAATGTTAGTATGGGGGTTAATTATGGTTTAGATAAAGTTAGATTTATGAATCCGACTATTGTTGGTTCACTTTTAAGAGGGAGAGTTCAACTGATTTCGTCAGAAGAAATCCAAAATGGGATAAAATATAAAATGAAAATAACTTTTGAATTAAAAGACAAAGAAAAACCTGCTTGTGTTGCTGAATTTATAGCAATAGCATATAATTAAAAAAACTAATAATTATGAGTTCTGTATTATACGAAGTAAAAAATAGTGTAGCCTTAATAACATTAAATAGACCAGAAAAATATAATGCTGTAAACGATAGCTTAACAGAGTTACTTAGTATTTATTTATGTAAAGCTAAAGAAGATACTGATGTGAGAGCAGTTATAATTACAGGTTCAGGAAATGGCTTTTGTGCTGGTGCAGACATGAGTGCTTTTGGTAGTGATAAAACACCTGAGCAAGGAAGAGATAATATAATTAATACTTTTCAACCATTGATGCGCAAGTTTCAACAACTAAGTAAGCCTATTATTGGAGCTATAAATGGAAGTGCAGCGGGAGTTGGAGCTTCACTAGCACTAGCGTGCGATTTTAGAGTTATGGGGCCAAAAAGCTCTATTTATTTTGCATTTATAAATATAGGGTTAGGACCAGATGGTGGTGGAAGTTGGTTACTAACTAGACTTATTGGTTATAGTAAAGCATTAGAGATTGCAATAAGTGGTAAAAAAATATTTGGAGAACAATGCAATAAGTTAGGATTAACGAATAAATTAGTTGATGACCAAGATGTACTAGCTAAAGCTATAGAATGGGCTGAAGAATTATCTAAAAAACCCACACTAACTATTGGTTTAACTAAAGAAGATTTAATATTTTCAGAATGCAATTCTTTGCATGACACAATTGCATTTGAAGCACAACAACAAGTTAAGGCTTTTAAAACTGAAGATCATAAAGAAGGAGTTAGAGCATTTATTGGTAAAAGAACACCAAATTTTAAAGGAAAATAAAAAATGAAATTTGAACAAATTAAAATAAAGATTAAAGATTTTGTAGAGCAAGAGTTATATACACTTGAACCCTGGATACTAAACTCAGAGTGGAATGAAAAATTACCTAAACTAAATGAACTTAGAGAAAAGGTCAAAAGCATTGGTTTATGGTTACCACAAATACCAAAAAAGTATGGAGGTTTGGGATTAACTAATGCTGAGCACGGAGAGATCTGTGAAATTTTAGGTTCTAGTCCTTATGGCCTATATGTTTTTAATTGCCAAGCACCAGATGCAGGGAATATGGAAATACTTATAGAATTTGGGACAAAAGAACAACAACAAAAATATTTGAAACCTCTTTTAAATGGAGATATTAGGAGTTGTTTTGCTATGACAGAACCTGATCATGCGGGGTCTAACCCAGTAAGAATGGGGACTATTGCGAAAAAAGAAAAAGGGAATTATATTATAAATGGCCATAAGTGGTTTACATCTAGTTTTGACGGAGCAGAGTTTGCAATAGTGATGTTGATCTCTGACCCTGAAAATGATAATATTCACAAAAGAGCAAGTCAAGTAATTGTTCCTATAAATACAGACGGGGTAGAGTTTGTTAGAAATATTCAAATTATGGGACATGCAGGAGCAGGATGGGAAAGTCATGCAGAAATAAAATTCAATAATGTTGTAGTACCTCAAAGTAATGTTCTTGGTGCAGATGGAGAAGGGTTCTCAATTGCTCAAAAAAGATTAGGCCCAGGACGTATTCATCATTGTATGCGATGGATGGGAATATGTGAAAGATCATTTGATTTAATGTGTAAAAGAGCAGTATCTAGAGAACTAGCAGATGGACAGACTTTAGCAGATAAACAAACTATTCAAAATTGGATTGCAGAATCACGAGCAGAAATAAATGCAGCAAGATTATTGATAAAAGATGCAGCTTTTAAAATTGATACTCAAGGGGCATATAAGACAAGAAATGAAATATCAATTATAAAATTTTACGCAGCTAATGTTATGCAAAATGTTGTTGACAGAGCAATACAAGTACATGGAGCATTGGGAATTACTGACGATACAATTCTAGCAGCTTACTACAGGCATGAACGTGCATCGAGAATTTATGATGGAGCAGATGAAGTTCACAAAAGTAGACTTGCCAGACAAATTTTAAAAACTTACAAAGGCGTATAGTGTGCAAAACAATTAGTTATACATGAATAATATAAAGACTGATAAGCCTATTAATATTAGAAGAGGAGAAGAGTTAGATATTCTCAAGCTCCAAAAGTATTTATCAATTAACTTATCAAAATCCACTAATATTGAAATCTCACAATTTCCAAATGGATTTTCAAATTTAACTTATTTAATTAAGCAAGATTCAACAGAATACATTCTAAGAAGGGGGCCTCATGGTGCGACAGTAAAATCAGGGCATGATATGCATAGAGAGTTTAAGATCTTGACAAAACTAAAACAAGTTTACAGCAAGGTTCCTAAAACAATTCACTATTGTGAAGATAAATCTATAATTGGTGCACCATTTTATTTAATGGAGAGAGTTAGAGGAGTAATATTAAGATCAAATAATATAAGTGATGAATTAATTTCACCCGAGAAAATGTCAAAAATCGCGGACAGTTTTATCGAAAATTTTAATGAAATACATTCGATTGATATATATAAAACGAAATTAAACGAAATTGGCAAAGCTGGCGGTTATAATAAAAGACAAATCGAAGGTTGGGTTAAAAGATATGAAAAGTCAAAAGTTGATGATTTTCCATTATTAGAAAAAACAGCTAAATGGCTATATAATAACACACCTAACGATGATTTAACTTCTTTAATTCATAATGATTACAAATATGATAATATAGTTTTAGACACAAATGATTTATCTCAAATTAGATCTGTTTTAGATTGGGAAATGTGTACAATAGGAAATCCATTAATGGATCTTGGTACTACCCTGGGGTATTGGACTAACCATAATGACACTGATCTCATGAAAAAATTAAATTTTAATCCAAGTTCAGTAATTGGAAACCCAACTAGAGAAGAACTTGTCCATAGATACTCTCTTAAATCAAATAAAAATATAAATAATATAATATTCTATTATGTGTATGGTGTGTTTAAAATATCCATAATAGTTCAACAAATCTATTATAGGTACAAACTTGGCCTAACTAAAGATAAAAGATTTGAGAAGCTAGACATAGTAATAAATGATTTAGCACTAGTTGCTAATCAAGCAATAGAAAGAAAAAAGATAGACAACTTATTTTAATAATTACTTAACTAGATATGTTGAAATAAAAAGTGGTTAATTAAGTTATACTTAATCCACTTTCTATGTTAATATTTTCTGTTGAGAGGAAAACCTCATTATCATTCTGATCTTTTGTAAGCAAAACCATTCCTTGGCTTGTTACACCAGCAATTATTTTAGATTCTAGATTCGTTAAAACAACTACTTTTGTACCGATTATTTTTGCTGGATCATATGATTTAGCAATTCCACTTACTATAGATCTAACTTCGTTTCCAATGTCAATTTTTAGTGAAAGAAGTTTTTTGGATTTTTGGATTTTCGAAGCTTCTAAAATTGTTCCTATTTTAAGACTAGCTTTAGAAAAATCTGAGTAGCTTATTTCTTTTTTTTTATTTGGAATAGCTCTAGATTTCTTAGAATTATTAAGTTTTATAATTTGAAAATCAATCTCTTTATCCTCAATTTTACTAAATAATAATTCAGCTTTATTAATTATAACTCCTGTACTAACAATTAACTTTTTTTGAGATAAATTCTCCCAAGACCATTCTAAAGTATGAGATTTGGAGTTTAACATAGATTGTAGCTTAATAGATGTCTTTGGTAAAAAAGGTTCACATATTACAGATAATATAGCTGATATTTGTAAAGAGACATACATTACTGTTTCAACTCTTATTTTATCTTCTTTTATGACTTTCCAAGGCTCCTGCTCAGCAAGGTATTTATTACCAATTCTAGCAATGTTAATTAACTCGTTACACGCTTCTCTAAATCTATAATTATGTACGGATTTTTCGATTTTAGATATTGATTCATAGATAGTGTCCAATACTTGAATATCAATATCTAAAAATTTGTTTTTGTCTGGAACAGAACCTTCATAATATTTGTTCGTAAGTACTACTACTCGATTAATGAAATTTCCAAAAATAGCAACTAGTTCATTATTGTTTTTAGCCTGAAAATCTTTCCAGGTAAAGTCATTAT
Source organism: uncultured Flavobacteriales bacterium (assembly GCA_913009535.1). The sequence continues at coordinate 17,643 of CAJVXR010000006.1, forward strand.
CTTTAGTCTCAGGCGCATTAGAGGTTAAAACATACCTAAGTACATCTTGTTTTTCCGGGAAATCAATTAAGTATTCTGGTAACCAAACAGCCCAGTTTTTTGAAGTAGATATTTTATCTCCTTCTAAATTTAAGAACTCATTAGCAGGAACGTTTTTTGGTAAAATATAAGATCCCTCTGCTTTAAGCATTGCCGGGAATATAATACAGTGAAAAACGATATTATCTTTACCAATAAAATGTACTAGTTCTGTATCAGGATCCTTCCAATAACTTTCCCAGTTTTTATTATTTTCTTTCGCCCATTCTATTGTTGATGATATATATCCAATTGGAGCATCAAACCAAACATACAATACTTTACCTTCTGCATCATTCAATGGAACTGGAACACCCCATTCTAAATCTCTAGTTACCGCTCTAGGTCTTAAACCATCATCTAACCAAGATTTACATTGTCCATATACATTTGATTTCCAGTCAGACTTGTGACTTTTTAAAATCCAGTCTTCTAAGAATGATTGATGATCATCTAATTTTAGATACCAATGTTTAGTTTTTTTAAGCTGTGGACTAAGTCCAGTTAAAGAAGATTTAGGGTTTATTAAATCTATCGCATTATGACTAGTTCCACACTTCTCACATTGGTCAGCATAGGAATCTGGATTATGACATTTAGGACATGTACCAACTATGAATCTGTCAGCTAAAAATTGGTTAGCAGATTCGTCATAGAACTGTTCAGATTCAATCTCACTAAATTGGTTATTATCATTTAATTTTACGAAAAAATCGCTAGCAGTCTTATGATGAATTTTAGAAGAAGTTCGTGAATAATTATCAAATGAAATTCCAAATTCAACAAAGGATTCTTTAATTATCGTGTGGTATTTATCAACTATAACTTGAGGATTAACTCCTTCTTTTTTAGCTTTTAAGGTAATAGGAACACCATGCTCGTCACTACCACAAACAAATAACACATCATTTCCTTTAATTCTTAAAAACCTTGAATAAATATCTGCAGGAATATAAACTCCAGCAAGATGGCCTATATGAATAGGTCCATTTGTATAAGGTAATGCCGCTGTTATTGTGTATCTTTTACTCAAAGTATATTTATTGGTATATCTGTAAAAGTAAACATTTTATCAGTTAATATAAAAATGATTTTTATATAACTTTAATATATTAGCATTATTTATTATTATGAAATTTAAAATTATATATTATACTTTTATTTATATTACTATTATTATAAATATGACAGTTCATAGCCAAACAGATTATAAGACATCAAGCAAGTTGAAAACAAAATTAATACAACCTGAGTATCTAAAATCTGGTGATACAATATCAATTGTAGCTCCTTCAGGGGTACTGAACGATTTCGAAAATAAAATCAAACTAGCAATAGAAATATTTGAAGGCTGGGGACTTAATGTAAAATTAGGTAAACATATTTATAATAAAAATGGTCATTTTGCAGGAACTGATAAGCAAAGAGCAAGTGACTTTCAAATAGCCCTAGACAACAAAAACATTAAAGCTATATGGTGTGCAAGAGGTGGTTACGGTACAGTTAGAATTATTGATGATTTGAGTTTCAAAACCTATTTAAAAAATCCTAAATGGATTATAGGTTTTTCAGATATAACAGTAATTCACAATAGGCTAAATATCCTTAACAGTGAATCCATTCATGCTATTATGCCTTCGGGAATTGAAAACTTAGAACCTAGTAATGAATCCATAACTAAATTGAAAAACATTTTATTTGGGAAAGGTTTATCTTATACGATAAATTCAAATAAAAATAATAAAAAAGGGGATACACGGGGGGTTCTTGTTGGAGGTAATCTCACTCTTATTCAAACTTTAATTGGCTCAAATACTCAATTAGAAACAGATAATAAAATACTGTTTATTGAAGACGTTGGTGAGTATGCATATCATATTGACAGAATGCTACATAGCTTGAAAAGATCTGGGTATTTTGAAAAATGTAGTGGGTTAATAGTCGGTCAAATTAGTGATATTAAGAAAAATAGCACAGATTTTGGGATGACTATAAATGAACTAATATTAGATTTACTAAAAGAATATGATTTTCCTGTTTTATTTGATTTTCCTGCTGGACACGAAAAATTAAACTATCCAATGATTTTAGGCAGAGAAGTAAGACTTAGTGTTAGTGAAAGCGAAAGTGAAGTTGATTTTTATAACTAAGATTTTATATTTTCTAAAAATAATAAAGCTTTGTCAATATTTTCTATTTTTTTGATGGTCAACACTAATTTAGATCCATTTAAAGTTGACTTTTCTTTAAGATTACAATTTTGAGAATTTAAACTCACAAAATTTAAAATTGAAGTGAAAATAGAGGACTTAAAGTAATTACTATTTTTGTCTTTTATGAAATAAGCCTTCATAATTCCTTTTTTCATAACTAGTTTTTCAAAACCTAACTCTATTGCAGCCCATTTAATCTTAACAGTCATTAAAAGATCTTCAACTTGATATGGAATATTTCCAAATCTATCCTCTAGCATTATTTCGAAATTACTAAGTTGTGATACATTAAATATTTTATTTAGCTCTGAATAAAGCTGTAACCTTTCATTTACAGATTTTATATATGAATCTGGAAATAATAATTCAAAATCTGTATCTATAGAAACTTCTCTCACATAATCTTCAGGCTTTTCATCACTATACAAATCTTTAAATTCATTTTGCTTAAGCTCTGTTATAGTTTCATTTAATATTTTTTGATAAGTTTCAAACCCCATGTCGTTAATAAATCCACTTTGTTCTCCACCAAGTAAATCTCCTGCACCTCTAATTTCTAAATCCTTCATAGCTATATTAAATCCACTGCCTAATGCTGTATGTTCTTCCAAAGCGGTAATTCGTTTTCTTGCATCATCAGTCATGGTTGAGTAATCAGGAGTTATGAAATAACAGAAAGCTCTTTTATTAGTTCTACCTACCCTACCCCTCATTTGATGTAAATCGCTTAAACCAAAATTATTAGCATTATTTATAAAAATAGTATTTGCATTAGGAACATCTAAGCCACTTTCAACAATCGTAGTACTCACCAATACATCAAAAGATCCATCCATAAAGTCCAACATTAATTGCTCTAGTTTCTTGCCTTCAAGTCTTCCGTGACCAACTTTTATTTTTGCTTCGGGAACTAATCTTTGTATTAAACCAGCAACTTCATTAATGTTTTCAATTCTATTATGAATAAAAAATACTTGACCTCCTCTAAGTATTTCTAATGTAATAGCATCTCTAATTATAGTTTCACTAAAACGAACAACTTCACTTGAGATTGGATACCTATTCGGCGGGGGAGTATTTATTATAGATAAATCTCTAGCAGCCATTAAACTAAACTGAAGTGTCCTTGGAATCGGAGTAGCCGATAAAGTTAAAACATCAACATTTTCTTTAATATTTTTTAATTTTTCTTTAATTGAGACTCCAAACTTTTGCTCTTCATCAACAATTAACAAACCTAAGTCTTTAAAATTTATATTTTTATTAACTAGTTGATGGGTCCCAATTATGATATCTATTTTACCATTAGATATTTCTTCGATAATATTTTTTTTATCAGATGGACTTCTGAATCTATTTAGATAATCTATAGACACTGGAAAATCTCTTAATCTGGAAGAAAATGTTTTGTAATGTTGAAAAGCTAATATCGTAGTAGGTACCAAAATAGCTACTTGTTTGTTATTATCAACAGCTTTAAAAGCAGCTCTAATTGCTATTTCAGTTTTTCCAAAACCAACATCACCGCAAATCAACCTGTCCATTGGACGAAGACTTTCCATGTCTTTTTTAACATCTGCAGTAGAGCTTACTTGATCAGGTGTGTCTTCATAAATAAAAGAGGCCTCTAATTCATGCTGAAGAGAACTATCTTGGGAATATTGAAACCCTTTTTGATTTTTTCTTTTCGCATATAGCTTAATTAAATCATAAGCAATTACTTTAACTTTTGATCTTGTCTTTTGCTTTAATATTTTCCAAGCTTTACTACCTAATTTGTATATTTTTGGAGCTTTGCCATCTTTACTATTATACTTGGTTATTTTGTGTAAAGAATGTATACTAAGATATAAGGTATCTCTATCTCCATAAATCAACTTTATTGATTCTTGCATTTTCCCTTCAACATCAATTTTTTTTAAGCCTCCAAATTTACCAATACCATGGTCAATATGAGTGATATAGTCTCCTACTTTTAACTTTGTAAGCTCTTTTATATTTAACGCTTGTTTTTTAGCGTAAACATCTTTTATTTTATACTTATGGTATCTGTCAAATACCTGGTGATCTGTATAACAAATTATTTTATTATCATTATCTATAAAACCTTTAAAAAGAGGAAGAATAACTGGGATATAATTTACATCTAAATCAAGATTATCAAAAATATCTGTGAATCTATTTAGTTGCTGTTTATTAGCACAGCATAAGTAATTTTTAAATCCAAGTTTAGCATAACTATTCAAATTATCAATTAATAATTCGAAGGATTTATTAAAAGATGGCTGAGGCTTGGTATTATAATTAATTATATTATTACTAAAAATAGAATTTGATCCTATTTCAACTAATTTATGTTTAATTAAGCTTTTTTTAATCTCTTTAGATGAGCTAAATAACTCTTTTGGTTGTAGTTGAACAGTAGTGCTAGACAGTTCTTTATATATTGTAACAGACTTGTCAAATAAAGTTTTAATTTCATTTAACAAAAACTTTGAACTCTTAGAAAATACTATACTTTCTGAAGGTAAAATATCCAGAAAACTTATTCTGTTTTCTATTTTTATATCTGATTGAATATTGGGGATTATTTTAATGTCATTATAACTAGTAATTGAAAGTTGAGATTCTAAATCAAATGATCTTATTCTAGTAATTTCATCTCCAAAAAATTCAATTCTATATGGCTCGTTATTCGAAAAAGAGAAGACATCAATGATCCCTCCTCTTACAGAAAAGTCACCAGGCTGAGTTACAAAATCTACCCTAGAGAATTCGTACTCAAATAGCATCTCATTAATAAAATCTATAGATAATTCATCTCCGACTTTAATTGCGAGTGTGTTTTTCTGCAGTTCTAATTTTGTAACTACTTTTTCAAATAAAGCTTTATAGTAGGTAACTACAATAAAACTTTCATTAACTGAATTAATCTTGTTAAGAACATCTGCTCTTAATAGGATATTTGAGTTATCAATATTGTTAGATGAATATGGGTTTTTATAACTCTCGGGATAAAAAAGAACCTTATTGTTGTTTAATTTTTCTAAATCATTGAAATGATACGCAGCAGTATCTTTATCCTCTAAGATAAATAAAATTGAAGTTGATTTTTTAGAAAAAATTGATGATATCACGAAGGATAATGAAGAACCAACTAACCCTTTTAAAAGTGTATTATTTTCATTTTTAGATATAGAAGTTTCAAGTTTTTGCATTTGCAAAGACTCAGCTAAAGATTGCGAGATATCTATATTACTCACTTTTTAAATTTTGATGCAAATATAAAATTTGAAATTTGAAATTTAATTATTATTCATGAAATATTTCAACTTTTTTACCATGTCTGAACTACCACAATAAAATGGTATACGCTGATGTAATTTACTAGGCTTGATATCTAGTATTCTGGAGTATCCATCAGTTGCTATCCCATGGGCTTGTTCACAAATAAATGCGATTGGGTTACATTCATATAATAATCTCAACTTACCACTAGTGTTTTTTGAGGTATTTGGATACATATATATGCCACCCTTAATCATATTTCTATGAAAATCAGAAACTAGAGATCCAATATACCTTGATGTATAAGCTGATTTATCTGTTTCACTTTGACAATACTTGATGTAATCTTTTACACCCTTTGGAAATTGCACATAGTTACCCTCATTTATGGAATAAATACTTCCATTTGCAGGAAATGTAATTTTTGGGTGGGATAAATAAAAAGTTCCAATAGCAGGGTTTAATGTAAATCCGTTAACTCCATGACCTGTTGTATAAACCAACATTGTAGAGGTTCCGTAAATAATATAACCAGCAGCTACCTGCTTACAACCTTCTTGAAGAAAATCATCAAGAACTACTTTAGATCCTGTTTTACTAACTCTTTTATAAATGGAGAAAATTGTGCCTACAGAAACATTAACATCGATGTTAGATGATCCGTCAAGCGGATCAATTAAAACGACATATTTATTATTGTTTAATTCATCAAGACTATTGATTGATATAAAATCCTCTTCTTCTTCACTAGCAATACCACAGACAATATTTCTATTTCTTAATGCATTTATAAATATATTATTAGCATAAAAATCAAGCTTTTGTTGTTCTTCACCTTGAGTATTAATAGTATTTCGGTCTCCAATTATATCCACAAGGCCTGCTTTATTGACTTGGAAGTTTACAACTTTAGCTGCTAGTCTTATAGAATTAATTAATGATGAAAGTTCACCGGAGGAATATTGAAAAGATTTTTGATTTTCAATAATAAATTCTCCGAGAGTTTGGTTTTTATTTGTCAAAACGTAAATCTTAATATTTTTTAAATTTAGATATAAATTTTTATTATATACCTATATTTGAGATTATATTTAGATTATGAAAATTATAATAAAAGAGGCTGAAAAAGAGGATATGAAAGATGTAATAGCCCTTATAAAAGAGTTAGCTAAATTTGAGAAAGAACCTAAAGAAGTTGACATTGACTCTACAATACTTATCAACGATGGGTTTATAAAAAATTCATACTTTAAATGTTTTGTAGCAAAAAATGATAACAAAACAATTGGAGCTGCTGTAATATATAATAGATATTCTACATGGAAAGGTAGAACTATTCATCTTGAAGATTTAATAGTCACAGAAAAAATGAGAGGTAACGGAATTGGAAGTTTACTGTTTGATTCAGTTATTAATTATGCTAAAAAATTAAATGTTAAAAGAGTATCCTGGGAGGTGATTAATTGGAATGAGAAAGCAATAAAATTTTACCATAAAAAAGGAGCGCTAATAAAAAAAGACTGGAGTATTTTTCACCTAGATAATAATGGATTAAAAAAATATAAATAAACTATGCAAATTTTAAAATTTGGAGGTGCATCTATAAAAAACTCGACTAATATTAAAAAAGTTGCTGAAATAATCAATACAATTGACTGTAGTAATACAATCATAATTGTATCAGCGATAGGCAAAACAACTAATGCATTTGAGAATATTATTGAATTATATCTTGAGGACAGTGACGAATTTAAAAATTCAATAAATGAATTACATGATTTTCATATTAAAATATTAAATGAATTATTTACAAAAAATCATGCTATCTATAAAATAATAAAAGAGGATTTTATGGAGATTCATAATTTTTTTAAAAAAAACAAGTCACCAAACTATAATTTTATTTATGACCAAGTAATATCATATGGGGAGATTTTATCATCAAAAATATTAAATGAATATCTTAATTTTATTGATATAAAAAGTAGCTTTAAAGATGTTAGAGAATTGATTAAAACGGATTCATATTATAGGAATTCAAATATTAATTGGAAGATCACTAAAAAAAATATTCTGGCAACAAATTTTAATCCAAACATAACCTTAACTCAAGGTTTTATCGCCAGTAATGAAGATAATTTTACGACAACAATGGGTAGGGAAGCTAGCGATTATACTGCTGCTGTATTTGCGTACTGTTTAAGCGCAAACTCAGTAACTATTTGGAAAGATGTAGATGGTATTTTAAATGCAGATCCTAAAAAATTCAAAAACACTGTCCTCTTAGAAAAAATTTCTTATGACGAGGCGATTGAATTAGCCTTTTATGGTGCTTCTGTCGTACACCCAAAAACTATTCAGCCATTACAAAAAAAAGAAATTCCTTTATATGTAAAATCCTACAATAACCCTAATGCAATTGGGACATGCGTTAGTAAATCAAAGGAGCTATTCCCTAAAATACCTTGTTATATTTTAAAAGAGAATCAAATTTTAATAAGTATTTCTTCTCTAGATTTTTCGTTTACAATTAATGATAAAATAAAATCAATTTTAAATTTATTATCTAACTATAAAATAAAAATAAACTTAACTCAGAACTCCGCAATTAGCCTAACTTTATGTGTAGATGATAACTATAGTAATATTGATAAATTAATAAATGAGTTGAAATCTAATTTCAAAATTCATATTGAAAAAAAATTAAAGTTATATACTGTTAGAAATTTAGAAAAAAAATCTGTTGATCAGTTTAAAAAAGATAAAAACATAATAATTGAACAATTATACAACAACACTTTACAGTTTATTTGCAGGTAAAACCTAAGCTCTTTTATCAATAAAATCAATGCAATATTTTTTTATATCCTCTCTAACAGCTCTAAATTTTTCTAAAAATAAATCTGATTTACTGTCTGTTTTTGAAGGGTCTGAAAAATTCTTATGAATCTTAATTGCGTCTTTAAAATCAACCAAAGGGCAGCTTTCCTTAGCATGATCGCAAACAGTGATTATATAATCAAAGTCAATAGATAAGTATTCGTCTATGTGATTTGAGGAGTAATTTGAAATGTCAATATTATCTTCTTTCATGATCTCAATTGCAGTCGGATTGACTCCATGTACCTCCACACCAGCACTATAAATTTTAAATCTTGAGGTTGCATATAATTCTAGATAGCCATGTGCCATTTGACTTCTACAAGAGTTTCCCGTGCATAGTACTAAAATGTTTTTCATATTAATTTAAAATAAGTTTCAATTTTATCTACAATAATTTGAGATAATTTAATATTACTTTCAAAAGTCCAGCCAGCAATATGAGGAGTAATAATCACATTTTTTAAAGAATTTAATTTATAAAAATCTTGATTTTTATCATTTATGATTTCAGTAAATGAAGAACTTTCTATGTCCAGTACATCTAGACCTGCTCCTAAAACCTTCTTAGTTTTTAAAGCTTCAATTAAATCTGTAGTATTAACTATAGTTCCTCTACTTGTGTTTAACAGCCAAAAAGGTTTATTAAATTTTTCAATGAAAATTTTATTAAATAAATTAAATGTTAAATTTGTCTGTGGTAAGTGTAGACTAAGAATATCAGCATTTTCGAAAATGTTATCTAAAGAAGATTTTTTCGCAATATCACTTTTAACATTGTCATTTACATCGTAAAAAATTACATTACAATTAAAGGCAGCTATTTTTTTTGCAAAACTTTTTCCAGTATTACCCAAGCCCAATATAGCTACTGTCTTGCCCTCTAATTCATAACCTCTATTTTGTTCTCTAATCCATAATCCTTTTTTAACTTCTATTGATGAGGTGTTAATATTATTTAACAAAGATAGAAGTAAACCCATGGCATGTTCTCCAACAGCGTTACTATTACCTTCAGGAGATGATATGATTCTAATATTTTTAGTTCTGGCATGTTCTAAATCAATATTTTCTATTCCAGACCCCACTCTAGCTATAAACTTTAAGTTGGTAGCTTTGTCTATAAATACTTTATCAATTTTAAACCTGCTACGCAAAATTAATCCATCATAATTCTTAATAATCAAACCTATATCATTTTTTGATGAAATAAAATCAGTATGATTAACATGACCATTTTTTGTTAACATTGGAATTAGTGATGGATGATTTGAATCAATATGAAGAATCTTCATTAAAAAGGCAATATTAATTTAGCAATATAGAAATAAATTAAAATACCAAAAATATCATTACTTGTGGTAATAAATGGGCCAGTTGCTATTGCTGGATCTATACCTCTTTTATCTAAAAAAAGTGGAATAAAAGTACCTATAATTCCAGCTACAATAATTACAATCACTAATGAAATCGAAATAGCTAAAGCGACCAGATATTCATCTGGATTCCATGTGATAATAAATAAAAATAAAATGATAGCTAAAATAACTCCATTTAATATGGATAAAAAAGTCTCTTTTAGTAGCCTATTATTCACACTACCTCTTATATCATCATTAGCGAGTCCTTGTACAATAATTGCACTTGATTGTACGCCAACATTTCCTGCCATTGCCGCAATTAAAGGAGTGAAATAAAATAAGATCGGATGTTTAAGCAGGATAACGTCAAACGTTCCCATTACTATCGCTGCGCCTATCCCTCCTAAGAGACCTAAAAGCAGCCAAGGAAGTCTAGCGCGAGATAATTGCAATATTGTATCATCAACATCAACATCCTGCAGTATACCAGCTGCTAATTGATAATCTTTTTCAGCTTCTTCTTTAATTAAATCAACAATGTCATCTATAGTAATACGACCCAACAAAGTATTTTCATCATCAACAACAGGGATAGCTTCTAAATCATATTTTTGCATAATATTTGCGACACTCTCTGCTTCATCATTAACATTTACAGAATCCACTTTAGTTATATATATTGATTGAATACTTGATCTCGTGTTAGATACTAATAAATCTTTGAGGGATAATCTCCCTACTAATTTATTGTCATCATTAACTACATAAATAGAATGTACTCTGGTAACTTCTGCAGCTTGGATTCGCATTTCCTTGACACATTTAGTTACTGTCCAATTTTCGTTAACTTTAACTAATTCTTTTGCCATAAGGCCTCCAGCGGAGTCTTCATCATATTTTAATAACTCTTTAATATCAGCTTTAAGTTCAGCATCAATTATTTTTGAGATAACTTTCTTTTGAGTCTCAACCGATAATTCGGAAATTATATCCGTAGCGTCATCAGTATCTAATTCTTCAATTTCTTCTGCAATTTCTTTAGGTGAAAGGTTTTTTAGTATTTGTTCTCTAAAATCCTCATCAAGTTCCATAAGAACTTCAGAAGTTTTATCACTTTCTAAAAGTTTGATTATATAAGTTGCCTGCTCAAAATTTAATTCCTCTAAAATTTCTGCAATATCTGCATGATGGAAAGTGCTTAACTTATCTAACAACGATTTATCGTCAGACGAAGTGACTAAAACAATCACTTCACTGATCAGTAAATCAGTTAATTTAAATTTTATATTTTTTTCAACTTTGCTCAAAAAGTCTAATTATTTTTATCGATTAAATCTGTTAAAGAAATAAATTCTTCAACAGATAATTGCTCGGGCCTTAAATCAAAGATAGTATCTTCTCTCAAACTATCGGATAAATTAAAAGTTTTTAAACTATTTCTTAATGTTTTTCTTCTTTGCTGAAAAGACAACTTTACAACTTTAAAAAAAAGTCTCTCATTATAATTAATATCTACTTGTTCTTTTCTGATCAATCTTATTACTGCAGAGGTAACTTTTGGTGGTGGGGTAAATACAGAGGGAGGGACAGAAAACAAGTAATCAGTTTCATAATAGGCTTGGGTCAAAACTGAAAGAATACCATATTTTTTACTCCCTTTTTTTTCACATATTCTTTCAGCTACTTCTTTTTGAAACATCCCAATTAGTTCTGGAACCAGACTTTTATATTCTAAAGCTTTAAAAATTATTTGAGTTGAAATATTATAAGGAAAATTACCTATAATTGCGAACTTGTTTATAAAAACGTCATCTAATTTTAATTTAAGAAAGTCGCTCTCTAAAATAATAGATGGGTCTATTCCAAGTTTTGTCTTAAGAAAAACCACTGACTCACTATCAATTTCAACTAATTTTAAATCTAATTTTAAATCTAATAAATATTTGGTTAAAACTCCTGTCCCGGGACCAATTTCCATAACATTTGAGTAACCTGACAGGGATAAAGAATTAACAATTTTTCTAGCTATATTTTCATCATTCAAAAAATGTTGACCTAAATATTTTTTTGGCTTGACATTTCTCATATTTAATCGATTATAGAGAATCCTGTATAAGGGACTAGAACCTCAGGGATAACAATCCCTTTTGAAGTTTGGTTATTTTCAATTAGAGTAGCTAAAACTCTAGGTAGTGCCAATGAACTACCATTTAATGTATGTGCTAATTGAGTCTTTCCAGATGAGTTTTTGTATCTTAATTTTAATCTATTTGCTTGAAAAGTCTCAAAATTAGATACAGATGAAACCTCTAGCCATTTATTTTGACCAGCTGAAAACAATTCAAAATCATAAGTAAGACAAGATGTAAATCCTAAATCTGATCCACACAATTTTAAAATTCTAAATGGAAGGTTTAGTTTATTTATAATCGACTTCACGTGATCAACCATACTATCCAGTGCTTCATACGATTTATCCGGATGTTCGACTCTTAATATTTCGACTTTATCAAACTGATGGAGCCTATTTAAACCCCTGACATGAGAACCGTAACTTCCAGCCTCTCTTCTAAAACAAGGGGTGTAAGAAGTTAATAGTTTAGGCAAATTAGATTCAGCAATTATTTCGTCTCTAAATATATTTGTAGCTGGTACTTCAGCCGTGGGGATTAAATACAAATTGTCTTCTTGAATGTAATACATCATTCCTTCTTTGTCTGGTAATTGACCAGTACCAAAGGCAGATTTCTCGTTTATTAAATGAGGTACTTGAACTTCATTATAACCAGCTTTGGTGTTCATATCTAAGAAGTAAGAAATTAGTGCTCTTTGTAACTTAGCACCTTTACCTTTATATACAGGAAACCCAGCTCCGGTAATTTTATTACCCAATTCAAAATCGATTATATCATACTTTTTTGCTAAATCCCAGTGTGGTAAAGATCCTTTTGGTAAATCTGGCAACTCTCCACCACACATTATTTCAACATTATCCTCTTCGCTTTTCCCTTTAGGAACTGAGTGGTGAGGTATATTAGGTATCTTATATAATAACTGCTGGAGATTGTTTTTTACAGAATTTAATTCTTCATTTAATTTTTTACTAGCTTCTTTTAATTCTACAGTTTTTTCTTTTAAAATAGAGGCTTGATTTACATGACCTTGTTTAAACAAATCACCAATTTCTTTAGAAATTAAATTAGACTGATGCAAGATGTTATCCAACTCAGTTTGAATTTTTCTTTTTTTGGTATCAACATCAATTACGGACTCAATCACGGATGAAGAATCTATGTTTCTTTTTGAAAGTGAATCAACAATTAAATCTTTGTTTTCTCTAATAAAATTTATTTCTAACATAAAAAGTAATAATTATTGCAAATTTATAATAATTGATTTAATATTAAATATTTAGACTATTAATATAACTCAAAGTGGTAACTTTATCTAACTCTAGTTGTTTTTTTAAATCTTCAATTGAACTAAATTTCTTTTCACTTCTAATTCTAGTGATCATTTCTACAGATAAACTCTGATTATAGATGTTTTTATTAAAATCTAAAAAATGAATTTCTATAGACTGATTCTTTCTGTTAAAAGTTGGGTTAGTACCTATGTTCATCATCCCAAAAACACATTTCTCATCAATAAGAGACTTGACTATATAAACTCCATTCTTAGGCACTAATTTGTAAGATTCATCAATTTTAATATTAGCTGTAGGAAATGAAATTGTTTTTCCAATATTATTTCCATGAATAACAGTACCATTAAAAAAGTAATTGTAGCCTAAATAATTATTAGCTAATTTAATATCGCCATTATTTAGGGCTTTTCTAATTTTTGTAGAACTTATAGCTATGTTATCAATATCTTGAGCTAAGATTTCTGTAACTGTAAAATCATATAGTTCTCCAAACTCTCTAAGCTGCTGAATATTAGCTGTTCTATTTCTTCCAAAATGGTGGTCATAACCAATTATAATATGCTTAGCATTTAACTTGTTAACCAGTATATCTCTAACAAATTCAAGAGCGCTTAAGCGAGAAAACTCTTTAGTAAATTCTTTAATTATTAGAAAATCTAAGTTAAGAGTGTTTAACAAATCTTGCTTTTCGTTAATTGTGTTAATTAATTTAATTTCATTATTACTTTGCAAAACCATTTTTGGATGTGGAAAAAAAGATAACAAAATAGAGACAAGATTATCTGTAGAGGATATAGTCGTTAATTGATTGATTATTTTTCTATGCCCAATATGTACTCCGTCAAACGTACCGATAGTTATTACCGAATGGCTTTTTGAGTTGTAATTTTCTAGTTTCTTTCTAATCAATTTTTTAAATTATAGCTGTTCATTGTTACTGAAATACCACTCATTACAAATGAAAAAATTAAATCACTAACAGTTTCTTTTAATTTTTTAAGATCTGATAACTCTTCATTAGAAAATTTAGATAAAACAAAGTTACTTTGATGTCCCTTTTTAAATTCATTCGAAATACCAATTCTTAATCTATTATACTCTGTTGTGTTAAGACAGCTCTCGATGTCTTTCAAGCCGTTATGGCCTCCATTACTTCCGCTAGGTTTTAATCTTAATTTTGCAAATGGTAAATTAAGGTCATCGCTAATGATCAATAAATTACTTATTTCAATTTTTTCAAATTTCAACCAGTATTGTACGGCTGCCCCGCTTAAATTCATATAAGTGTTTGGTTTTAAAAAAATAAAAGATCTACCCTTATATTTATACTTACAAACACTTCCAAAGCTAGCATTTGAAAAATTTAAGTCTAATTTATTGGTAAGAAAGTCTAACATATCGAAACCTATATTATGTCTAGTGTTAACATATTCATCTCCAATATTCCCTAAGCCAACAATTAAATATTTTTTCATCTATTAAATATAATACTACAAAAATAAAAAAGCATTCTGACAAATAGCCAGAATGCTTTAAATAACTTAATTAGTGAGTGTATATTTTATTCTGCAGGCTTATCAGATGCAGGCTTATCAGATGCAGGCTTATCAGATGCTTCTGGTGAATCACCAGTTTCTTCTGAATCAGAATCTTCATCTTCAAGAGTAGCTTCTACTAAAGCAGCTCTAGCTCTTCTAATTTGACAAACTACAGTACTATCAGGTTGTAAGAAAGAATAAGAATCATTTAAAATTTCGCGAATATATACTCTTTGCCCGATTTCAAGATTTGAAATATCTATTTCAATATAATCAGGTAAATTTGTTGGAAGAGCTTTAATTCTTAATTTACGTTGATTTTTCTGAAGATTACCACCCATTTTCACTCCAATTGAATTTCCTATAATATTTACTGGAATATTCATAGCTATTGCTTTATCACTAAATAGTTGATAAAAATCAATATGTAAAATTCTATCTGTTACTGGGTGAAATTGTATGTCTTGTAGAACTGCTTCTAATTTCTCTCCACTATCTAAAGCAACTACAACTGTATGCGCTTTTGAAGTATATACTAATTTGGAGAATGCCAACTCTGGTGCAGAGAAATGCATTGGGGTATCTCCTCCGTATATAACGCAAGGTACCTGTCCAGCATTACGTAAGGCTTTTGTTGACTTTTTGCCTACGCTTTCTCTTTTAGATCCGTTAATTGTAATTGATTTCATTGTTTTATTTTAAGGTTAATTATTTACATAATAAAGTTTGAACTTATTGACTCATTATTGTGAACTTTCTTCATAACATCAGCAAATAAATCGGCGCAAGATAACACTTTAATTTTAGAACTTGAATTAATTAACGGAATAGAGTCTGTAACAATTAATTCTTTAAGTTGAGATTTTCTGATATTGTCATAAGCATTACCAGATAAAATTGGATGAGTACATATAGCTCTTACACTTAAGGCTCCTCTTTCTATCATAAGATCAGCAGCTTTTGTAAGAGTACCAGCGGTGTCAACCATATCATCAACTAGAACAACATTTTTTCCATCTACATTACCAATTAATTCCATGTGTGAAATTATATTTGCTTTTGCTCGTTGCTTATAACAAATTACCACATCACTCTCCATGGCCTTCGCATAAGCATAGGCTCGTTTTGACCCTCCCATATCAGGAGATGCTATAGTTAAATTATCTAATTGTAAACTTTGAAGGTATGGTAAGAAGATTGTTGATGCATAAAGATGATCAACTGGGATTTCAAAGAATCCTTGTATTTGATCTGCATGTAAATCCATAGTAATAATTCTTGTAGCTCCTGCAGATTCTAATATTTTAGCTATCATTTTTGCAGCTATAGGTACTCGGGGTTTATCTTTCCTATCTTGTCTAGCCCATCCAAAATAAGGAATTACAGCAGTTATATGTCTAGCAGATGCACGTTTTGCAGCATCAATCATAAGTAGCATTTCCATTAAATTTTCTGAAGATGGATTTGTAGATCCTATAATAAATATTCTAGTCCCACGAATAGATTCCTCATAAGATGGTTGAAATTCACCATCACTATATTTAGAAGTGATGATTTTTCCTAAATCAACTCCATAAGCATTGGCAATATTTTTAGCAAGTATTTCAGTCTTAGAACAATGAAATAGTTTAGGTTGGATTTGTGTTTTACTCATTATAATTAGCTGTTAATTAATCTGTTAAAGATGTTGATACTCTTCCGTTATGTCCAGCATTATATAATTTATTTATTAACTCCTGAGTTAATTTTTTATGCCATACTCTAAAAGAATAAACAGCTATTCCTTTAGTATGATGAATACTATTGTTTATTGAACAACTGCAATAATTTCCTATAACAAGTTGCATGTTAGGGCTATCAAAGCCAGGCCAGCGCGTGTCCTGCCACACATTATACGTATTAAAATATACTCCTCGTGACCCCGGATTTGAATTTGGTGGATTATTCGTCGCTAAACCACCCGAATATGAACCATTTCCTCCTCCATTATGCCAATAACCTATAATATGATCCCATCCATCTTTTGACTGGCTTAGTGTTCCATTTTCTCCAAATAAATTATTCCATGCGGAATAACCATATTCTCCATCATTAATACCGGCATCATTACCATCACCACCAGGTGTTGTTCCTACCTTATTATCTCTTATTCGTGTATCTGATAAAACAATAGCTGGACCCCACCCAGTTTCATATGACATCAGCCATTTTTGGCCTGTATGCCCCTGCCAAAGACCTGCATCACCGACCTTTATCCATAGTTCATATGTTAATGCTTGTCCATTTGTACTATCTAAAGTGTTCATAATTGAATCATTTGTATATGCCATAATTTTCATTCCATAATTTGATGATTGTAAATATCCATCAGTTTCGCTATATGTCCATCGCGATACTTCTGTGTTAGTTACATTGCTATTAGTACTACTATAATATGCTGGTTTCCATTCAGAAGATGAACTATTTATACCAGTTATAAATTCAACTTGTAATTCTGTTTTATCATCATCTGTGAATGATGATCCACCACCACCACCACCACCACCACTAGATACATCTATTGAATGTAATGCTACACCCGATTTATTTCCAACGAAACCAGAATAAAAATTCTTATTGGAAGCACTGTCGAAAATTCTACCAGTATTACTGATACGCCTTGATACATGTATCATCGTGTAAGAACCATCGGATGGTAAAAATTGTTCAGGAAATTTATAGCCGCTGGCAACAATCTCATTATCAGAATCGGCTTTCACTCCTTTTAAATATGATAACGTTGTATATGTTTTGTCATTTTTAACATATTCGGGAGCAGTTCCTCCCGAACTTAAATCGTTTTGAAAAGGTGACACATCGCGCCAAAATCCACTTGCGTCATATGATTCTGGAATATACCAACCTAGTATATTATTTGTATCTGGAAATTCAGGAGGAAATCCCCTGATAGTCGCACCCCCGCTTACATCTCCTGGTAATTGATATACCTCGCCTGTAGTTGATTGTCCCGTGCCTAAATAACGATGTTTCAAATAATCAAACACTTTATTTTCATCGCTAATATCTAGTATTCTATTATATGATATAACCTCTCCTACATTCCAATCACATTGTTGTGCTGGTTGTGTTTCGGTTAATCTCACAACAACGATTCCATCTGCACCATCCCCCCCATTTACCACAATATTTCCACCACCACCACCACCACCGCTATTTGCTAGTGCGGAGCTAGGGACGCTGGAACTATTTGAACCAGAACCTCCAAGACTGCTACCACCTGTTCCTGGTGTAGA
>CAJVXR010000007.1 GCA_913009535.1 uncultured Flavobacteriales bacterium
CCTCAACATACTTCACTCCATTTACTGGAGTTTGTATTGTTACATAACTTCCGTTTGAAGGGTTTGGGTAAATTATCATGTCTAATACAGAAATATCTACTGTAGATAATGTACTACATGTATTCCAAACCCAAGATTCTGATTGAGCTTCATCTCCGATAATAATTTGTCTATCAAAGTTCCCGTTATTATCAGCAGTACAACCTTCAATAGCTTCAGTAAATGATTCTTGATCATCCCATTCATTCACAGTAAACTTCCAGAAATAAGTTCCTGGATTTATATCCATTGTTATTGTGTAAACTCCATCACCATCATCATCGCTCATTTCATTTCCACAACTTCCACACCATCCTGTAAATTCACCATTTACATGAACAGTATCTCCGTCAACTAAACCATATTGACTCATATCAACATTAAATGTTACCTCAGTTGGAGTAGAACATGTTCCATCTGTTTCACAACTACCAAAGCAATGCATTAATATAATATCTTCTGTTACGGGTGCTAATAATCTATCATTATATTGTCCATCTGCACATTCTTGACCAGTAATATTCTCTTTTCCTGAATAGTCTCCTCCATCATTAGGACTATTTAGGTAAGTAAAATTACCTCCTTGTCCCGCAAGAACTTCTAATGTAGCGGTCCAAATCCCATCACCGTCGTCATCACTCATTGGAAGAGCATTCGCACCTCCAACAAATCCTCCACCTACATACATCCCTAAAGGTCCTACACCATCTTCAATATTTGCTGTATTAACATTAAATTCTATTGTAAGAAAATCAGTAGGACAAGACCCGTCTATATCACAACTATTAAAACAATGTAATAATGTGGTATCAGCAGTAATAGGTGGTAAAATTCTATCATCGTAATTAACTGGATCAGCACATTCTAGACCAGAAAGATTTTCACCAGAACTCCAATCATTACTAGCATTTGGTCCATTAAAAAAAGTATAATTTCCTTGAGTTCCTTCACTTAAAGCTATTGTAACGGTCCAAGTGCCATCTTCATCATCATCGGACATAGCGTAAGCATCAGAGCCTCCTAAAACTCCCCCACCTAAATATATTCCGTTTTCTTCAACAGAAATATTTGCTGTATTTACTGAGAATGTTACATTAAATGTTTCAACATTATTTACATATACGCCTGTATAAGGGTATGGACAATTAGAAGTAGCCGATGTTTCTGAATCTAAAGTACATGCAACTCCACCATATGTCCAAACTCCATTTTCTTTATATGCCCATGAATCTAAATATTCCCAAGACTGATCAGTTCCGTCATTGTTAATATCACCAAATGTTTCAATTACTTCATCGTTATAAAATAACTCAATAGCATCATCACCATTTTGACTAATGCTAGAATTAGCTAACATTATATTAACTTCATTAGCTGCTAAATAAAGTGCAATATTGGATGGACTTCTAGCAACTAAAATATTATCACCAGCAGAAGCAGAAACAGCAGGAAAAGTATATACCTGTCCATTAGTTCCTTCTCCATTATATGCAACTCCAATTCCATAAAGACTTAAGTTCTCAATATCGTTAAGGGCCAAAACATGGATGGCTTTACCATCATTTCCAGCACTTGGAATGTCAAAATCAATTATTCCTTGCAAAGCAAGATCTTGCGAATTAACACTTAAACTAAATAAATAGGCAATAGCTAAAAAACTGCTACGCAAAAAAGATTTAGTTAATTTTTGAGTAATTTTTTTCATAATTAATGTTTTTTTTAGTCTAAGGCTAAAAATACAATATTTTATAATTTATTAAAAACCTAAAAGTATAATTATATTAATTTTGAAGCAACAAGTATTACTTTTAGGTATTTATTAGTTTATTTTAAATTATTGGAACAGCGATAAATCATTAAAAAAAATTAAATATATTGCTATATTTACATCAAATTGTAGATATAAATGAATGAAGTTTTTGACATAATAAAAAATTTACCATACCAACATTTAGTATTTACATTTTTCAGCGTAATTATAGGTTCTATTTTAATATATATTTATGCCATATCTAAAAAAGAAAAAAAATCTAAACTACTAGCTGTAATTTCATTAATTGTAGTTTTAAATGAAATTCTATTTCAGCTTCTATTAATTTATTTTGATTCATGGTCACTAAAGGAATCCCTCCCACTTGAGATGTGCTATGTGTCGGCATTAATTATACCTATATACAATTACAACAAAAACAATAGAGATTTAAAAAATTGGCTCTTTTTTGCAGGTTTTGGAGGATCTTTCTTTGCGTTTATAAATACTAATCTAGAAG
Organism: uncultured Flavobacteriales bacterium; assembly: GCA_913009535.1. The sequence continues at coordinate 2,310 of CAJVXR010000007.1, forward strand.
ATGGTGCTATGGTGTATACTTTTATACATTACTTTATAGCGCACGGATTAATTTTTATTGTTGTTGCTGCACTAATCATAGATGGATATAGACCAAGTTGGAAGGATTATTTCAGCACCGTAAGATGGACAACTTTGCTTGTGACCATAATGATTTTATTAAACTATACAATTGATAGCAATTATATGTTTACTCAAAGTAAACCTCCTGGAGTTACTTTTACAAAACTAATGCCTGAGTGGCCTTATTATTTTTTAATTATGTTACTTATCGGACTATCAGCCTACACTTTAATGATGTTAGTTAAATTAATACCATCAAAAAAATAAAAATGGAAAAAACAGTTTCTGATGCAATAGAATATAGAAGATCTGTACGAATATTTAAAGATATTGATCTAGATATAGATAAAGTTAAAAAATGTCTTCTCAACGCAAGCTTAGCCCCTAACAGTAGTAATTTGCAGCTATGGGAGTTTTTTCATATTGTGGATAAAGAGATAATGAAAAAATTATTCCCTGCTTGCATGAATCAAAATGCTGCAAAAACAGCTAATCAATTAGTGGTTTTTGTAACTAGAAAAGATTTATGGAAATCCAGAGCTAAATCTAATATTGATTTTTTAATTAAATCTTTTGATGAAAATCCTAAAGTTAATACTGAGAAAAGAAAAAAAACTGTGCTTTTTTATTATAAATCATTAGTTCCAACTCTATACACTAGTTTTTTTGGAATATTAGGATACATCAGATATTTTATTTTTCAAATAGTTGGACTATTTAGACCAATATACAGACAAGCTAGGTTAAGTGATTCTAGAATCGTAGCTCATAAAAGTATTGCACTTGCTGCTCAAAACTTTATGTTAAGTATGGCTTCTATTGATTACGACACCTGCCCTATGGAAGGAACGGATACTCTCAGGATTAAAAAAATATTAAACTTACCTAGTGGATCAGAAATCAATATGGTTGTTGGCTGTGGGATAAGATCTGAAAAAGGTATTTACAACAAACGTTTTAGAGTTCCGTTTGAAGAAGTTTATAAAAAATTTTAATTTTTTGATTTTTTATTATATTTTTAATATATAACTATAATTTAAAAAAAATGAAAAAAATAATTTTACTAATTCTTGTATGCTTTACAATGAGTTGTACAAACAATGATGTTGTTGTTACTTTTGATGATGACAATTCAAATGCCATTAGAGCGCATTTTCAAAATTACTTAAACAATGACATGGATGGCTTAAAAGAGCTTTGGTCACCTGATATTAAGGTTTTTTTAAACTCAAAGCAACCAATAAGTCTTGATGAGTTTGTTGGATTATTAGAAGCTCAACATGCAGGCTTTGACCCTATTCTAATGACTTTTGGTGAAGAAGATGGAGAAGATCTTGGAGTTTGGGTACAAACCATAACTTATCCAGCAATGGGAGAATACCCATCTAATACAATAACGCAATCTTGGTTTGATTGGAATGCTACAGGTAAAGTAACGGGTAAAACAATTGTTCTTCCAGCTCACATTGGTTTTAAATGGGGTAATGATGGGAAAATAATTGAAGAATATCACAATTATGATACGCAAGAAATGATGGCAGAACTAGCTCTTGGTCAAGAGATAGAATAAGAATTAAATTACTTACTAATAATAAAAAAGCATTCTAAAATTAGAATGCTTTTTTTATGGCTAAAAAATTATTATTGAGCTGTTTCTTCTGCTGGAATATCTTGAGAATACACATAAAACTGCTGTATCTTTCCATCTTTAATTTCTGCATCAATCATATGGTTTTGTTCTACAATTTTACCACCAGAATTAGTTTTTACAGTATGACCTGCTATTATCCATTCTGCTCCACCTGGAACTCCTTTATAAGGCATCGCCCAGTACATATCCCATTTTGGGTTTTCCGCTTCAAACCATCCAATCAAAGCATTTTTGTGTGCAACTTTTCCTGAGATTCTAGTACCAGTAGGATCTACAATTAATAATGAGTCGGATTCCATTGATAATATTGTTTCCATATCTCTATTATTATGGGCATCGATATACTTTTTCCAAGTATCCGTTATTTCATCACTACCTACAACAAATTTTTCTCCTGGTTGTGGTGCGAAAAATCCAGCTCCTACTTCTTCTTTGACCGTAGGATTACAAGCAGTTAATATAACTGCAAAAATTAAAATTATTTTTTTCATGTTTATATATTTAGTTATTATTAATATTCTACAGCTTGACCAGACAAACCTAAAGACCAATGAACTTGAGAAATCACCCATTTACCTTCAATTTTCTTTAGAGTACCACTATTTCTTACATTATTTATAGTCGAATTTTCTCCACCTACAGTAAAAGAAAAGTCAACAACCGATGCGTAAGATGCCATTTCTCCATCTGAACTTAATGTGATTTGGAGGTTTCTTGTGTCAAATTTAGCATTCTTTATAACAGCTATTTGGGCTTTGATTGAAGGCTCAATCTCTTCCCATCCTGTATAGTATTCGGCAGCATCAGTACCTATTAAAATAGCATCACTTGAAAAAACAGATTTTGCATCCTCAATACTACCGGTTTGATAAAAATTAAAACTACTAGCGATAAACTCTTTTACTTCAGACTTAACTTTTTCTTGATCTACAGCGTCACTACCATCACTATAGTCATTCCCAACTGAGAAGTTACAAGCAAAAATAGTAGTTACAAATAGCAATAAAATTAAGTTATTTTTTAATAATTTATTCATCTTTTTAAATTTATATGTTTAAAATAAAATTACACAAAAAAAAGTTATCTTTAAAATAAAATTTACCCTAACTCAAAACACAACTTATGACTAGATATTTGCTCATATTATTCGTTATCTTTTTCAGCGTCTTTAATCTTCATGCTCAAAATCCAAAGGATTATGCAAACAGCATAACGTTAGATGAATTAAAAGATAAATTATACACATACTCTTCTGATGATTTTCAAGGCAGAGAAACTGGAAAAGAAGGTCAAAAAATTGCTGTAGAATACCTAAAAAACCATTATATAAATAATGGTATTGAGTCATTAATTAGCGACTCCTATTTTCAAAATGTTCCATTAAAAAATGTAAAAATACCAGAAATAAATATGGTTGTTAATGGAAAAAGTTTTAAAAACTATGTTGATTTTATTTCACTATCGTCCAGTGGAAAGGATTTAAATATAGATCTAAAGAATGTGGTTTTTGTAAACTTTGGAATTAATGATTCTATTTACAATGATTACAATGGATTGAAAGTGAAAAACAAAATTGTAATTGCATTAAAGGGTGAACCAAAAGATAAGGAAGGCAACTTTGTTATAAATAAAAACAATAAAGAATCAAAATGGTCAAAAAGAGGTCAGTTTACACTTAAGAAAAATATCGCTCTTAAAAATGGAGCACTTGCTTTTTTATATGTTGACGAATCCATGCTTACAAGGTATGCTAGGAGGTATGAAAACACAACTAATGACCCTGGAAGACTAGCTTTAGATGTTGATGATAAAAAATCTGATGTTCATGGCTTTCTAATAGGTAATAAATTAGCTAAAGAGATTTTAAAAGAAGAAATAGATTCAGCCGTTTCAAAAAAAATAAAAACCAAAATAAGTATTAGTCTTCAACTAAACGAAGAAAAAGTAAACTCTGAAAATGTAGCAGCAATAATTAAAGGAGAAGAATTTCCAGAAGAATACATAATTATAACTGCTCATTTAGATCATGTAGGCATGAGTGATGGTGAAATTTACAACGGAGCGGATGATGATGGATCTGGAACAGTGGCTATAATGGAAATTGCAGAAGCTTTTCAACAAGCTGTAAAAGATGGACATAGACCTAAAAGATCTGTTGTGTTTTTACACATGACTGGAGAAGAAAAAGGCTTACTAGGTTCTGAATATTACACAAATCATGACCCTTTGGTCTCCTTAGAAAATACAGTAACTAACTTAAACATAGATATGATCGGAAGAATCGATCCGAATAGAGAAGAGAAAAATAGAAATTATATTTACTTAATAGGGTCTGATATAATATCTCAAGACTTGCATGATGTTTCTGAACAAACTGCAAAAGAATATTCTAACCTAGTGCTAGATTACAGGTATAACGACCCTAAACGAAAAGTTTATGAATCTGGAAGGTATATTGAAAATAATTATTATTACAGATCAGATCATTATAATTTTGCTGTAAACAATATTCCTATAATCTTCTATTTTAGTGGTACGCACGTAGATTACCATAAACCAACGGATACTGCAGATAAAATTGAGTATGACCTTTTACAACAAAGAACTAAATTAATATTTCACACTACTTGGGAATTAGCAAATAGAAAAGAAAGAATTAAGAATAAATAAAAGCAGTTTACAATTTTTAAACAAAAAAAGCCTTTCAATAAAATGAAAGGCTTTTTTAATGGGTGGAAGACCGGATTCGAACCGGCGACCCTTGATACCACAAACCAATGCTCTAACCAACTGAGCTACAACCACCATTTGTAACGAGTGCAAATGTAAATCTTTTGTTAAGTCCTACAAAGATTTTTAAAAATTATTTTAAGTCAAAAACAGAATTAATTAAAGGGGCTCTCTCAACTGTAAAACCTTCAGCATATTCAACCCCACATAAACGACCCAAATCCTTGGCCCTATACTCAATACTATCAATAAAGTTTTGTGTTGAAATAGGAGTACTTTTAGAGTCATCTCCTTTTTTATAAAACTGAGAACTATATGCTTTTACAGCATTAATTTTAACAGAAATAAAATCAGATATATCTACACATACATCTGGATTAATGTTTTTCCACTGGATATAATGATAAACAGATTTAGGTCTCCACGCTTCTTGCAAAATGGAAGAATCCTTTAATCTTGTTTCAATTTTAACAAGGCCACTTAAAAAACAGGAAGAGCTAACTAATTCACTGGCCTTAGGGTGATCTATATGCCTGTCATCAATTGCATTACAAAAAACAACTTCTGGCTTGTATTTTCTAATAATCTTAATAATTTCTAATTGATGTGATTTATCATTAGCGAAAAAACCATCGGCAAAAGACAAGTTTTCTCTCACTTTAATATTTAATATTTTTGAAGCTTTTAAAGATTCTTTATCACGGATATCAGCACTACCTCTAGTGCCTAGTTCACCTCTTGTTAAATCTAAAATACCAACAGATTTTCCATTATGTATTTCCTTTGCCAAGGTGCCAGAACAACCTAATTCTACGTCATCTGGATGGGCTCCTATTGCTAGTATGTCTAATTTCATATTAGTTATTTAATTGAAAGATTAATTGCATTTTCGATATCTCCAATAATATCTTTTTTATTCTCGATTCCTACAGAAAACCTAATCAATCTATCTGTTATACCCTGACTAATCCTGTCTTTTTCTGATAAAAGGTGATGAGAGGTCTCTGCTGGACTTAACATAGTGCTTTCAACACCAGCTAAACTCATTGAAGGTTTTATTAATTTTAAGGAAGTTAAGAAAAGTTCCGTATTAATTTCATCTACAAATTCAAAAGAAATCATTGCACCATATCCTTTCATTTGTTTTTTTGCTAATAAATGATTCGGATGACTTTTAAGACCTGGATAATATACTTTTTTTACAAAACTTGATTCTGACAAATACTTAGCAAGTTTTTTTGCACTTTTCTGTTGAGTCTTAACCCTTACCCCTAAAGTTTTCATACTTCTTTCTAAAAGCCAAGCTGAATAATCACTCAAATTACCACCTAGATTTTTTGCCAAATTCCAAATTATATCAATATTCGCTTTGGATGTAGCTACAGCCCCAGCGCTAATATCACTATGACCTCCAAAATATTTTGTAGCACTATGTAAAACAACATCTACACCAAACAAAATAGGTTTTTGTATTATAGGAGTTGCAAAAGTATTATCAATTATAGTAATTATATTATTTGATTTTGCAAATGCTGCTATTTTTTTAATATCTACTATTTTTAAGAGTGGGTTTGATGGGGTTTCGATATAAATAACTTTAGTAGTGTTTTTAATCCCTACTTCAAAATCCTTTAGTTCTAAGCCATCGGTAAAAGAATAGTCAATATTATATCTTTTAAATTGCGCCTCCACTAAATTCCTGGTTCCTCCATAGATATCTTTTTGAAGTAGTATATGATCACCAGCGGAAAGAAAGGCTAATAATGTAGTACTTATAGCTGCCATTCCTGACCCAAAAACCATAGCAGATTCTGAGCATTCCAGTGCAGATATTTTCTTACACAAAGACTCTTGGTTTGGAGTGTTAAAATACCTAGGGTATCTTTTTACTTGTTTATCAATATATTCGTAAGAGGTTGAAACAAAAATAGGGGAAACGGATCCACCAAATTGCTGATCTACAATTTCCCCTTCATGGGTACAAATTGTGTTTACACCTTTTCTTAAGTTTTTCATTTATTTATTAATAAACTTAAAATTACAATTATTTTTTTAAATACTTTTTATATTTAGGATAAGCCATAACTGCCATAACTAGAACTATCAGTAGAGTTATTCCAGAGTATAAAAAACTTATTTGCTGATCGTCTTTGGCATAAGAATGTAGTCCAGCTAAGTAAAAATTAACTCCGAAGTAAGTCATCAAAATACTTGCAAAGGATAATATGGATGCTATGCTAAACACAAATCTACTTTTTAGCCCCGGAATTAACCTCATGTGTAGTACAAATGCATATATCATTATACTAATTAAAGCCCAGGTCTCTTTAGGATCCCAGCCCCAATACCTTCCCCAACTTTCGTTTGCCCACATACCACCAAGAAAATTCCCTATAGTAAGCATCACTAGACCTACAGTTACGGACATTTCATTTATTAATGTCAGCTCCTTTATGTTTAGCTTCATTATTTTGCTATTCTTAGCATTTGTTATAATCATTAAAAACAAAGTAACAAACCCTAGTATCATACTTAAAGCGAATGGACCATAACTACCCACTATCACTGCAACGTGAATCATTAACCAATAACTGTCTAAAACAGGCTGTAAATTAGCTATTGCAGGATCCATCCAGTTCCAATGAGCAATCATTAAAATCATTGAAGTAACAAAAGTTGTAGAAGCTAATGTTAAATCACTCTTTCTTCCAAAGGCAAGTCCAAAGAACATTGTCGCCCAAGCCACGTAAATCATGGATTCATAAGCATCACTCCATGGCGCATGGCCTGAGATATACCATCTTAATATTAAGCCAACAGTATGTAATGCAAACAATAATATAATCCCCCACTTAAATATCTTTATAGAAATATTAATTGAGCGTGTATTTTTAAAAATCTGAACTATTAGTATTATAAACAATAATGATCCTGCATACAAATACCAACTAAATAGTTTTTTAAAAATATCATATTTATTATATAACACCTCAGCTTCAATTTTTTCGGTACTAAGCATAACATCTCCACCAAATTTGTATTGAGATCTTAATAAGCCAGCTAAAATTTCATCACTTTGAGAAAAGTTAGTAGTTTTTTTGTCCTCATTTAACATATACAAATACGTTTTAAAACCTGTATTTATAAAGTTAGAGTATAAAGAATCTTTTACTAAGTCGACATTTTCAATATTTTCTTTTGGTGAAATCCATTTATCATTTTCATCATTAGGGATAGGAAATAATTTCAATGAGTTCCCTTCAATCATATTATAAAGTAGATTAACTCTTTGATCGGCTTCTTTAAATTCTTTTTGATAGCCGGTTGGCACCTGAGCCTTGTAAGCCTCTTCTAGATATGGAGCTAGCTTATATTCACCTCTCTCTGTAAAAAAGTTAACTAAAGGCACATGTTTTTGAGATTTATCCGCACCTATAATAGATCTTATTGAATCTCCTTTTTTGAGCTTTAGATAAATAACAGGTACATTATACCAAAGTAAAGGGCTTTCTTGTATAGAAAGAAATATTTGATTTGCATCAAATTCTCCGTAATGATCCTTTTTACTTAATTTTCTTAAAAACTCTGAGGCGAATGTATTCACTGGCATCATTCTTCCTGAAAGATCTTGGATAACAATATTTCCAAAATTAGAAGCCTGTTTCTTAGGAACAATATTTTTTGTCAAAATTGAATCAATAACCTCAACATCTGTCTTTACATGCAAATGGTTATCATTGGACTGTGAAGTTATATTTAAGGAGAACAAGAAAATAAAAATTAGTACAAGCTTTTCCTTTTGCTTTTTAATCTTTAGAATTTGATTTCTTAAAAAATCAAACCTAGTAAACCTTGCAAATAATATAGCCATAAGACCTATATACAAAAGTATATATCCTAAATAAGTTACAAAGGTTCCAATAGGATCTTTATTTACAGAAAGAATAGTACCTTTTTCATCCGGATCAAATGATGCTTGAAAGAAACGATAACCTTCGTGATTTAATATATTATTCATGAAGATTTTAAAATCAAATGGTTTTTCATCGATTACAGAGACCTCGCTTGCAAATGAAGAATAACTATTTTCACTACCAGGATATTTTTCAGCAATGAAATCATTTAATTTTATGCTAAATGGCAAGTCATAGGCTTTAGCACCATATTTAATGTTAAAATTAAGTCCTGCAACAACGAATTCTTCCATAGAACTATTTATTCCCTTACCACCTAATACTTTGACTATTTTTTCTTCTCCAAGAGATGTTATTTTAAGTGCAATTCCATCCTCATCACTTTTTAAAATTTCAGACTTTTGCACTATATCAAAAACTCCTTTTATAACATTTTTTGGAAAAACAAGAACCTGATTGCCAATGATATATCTGGATCTAAGGTTTAGAATTTGCTTTTCATCCTTTATTAACTTTCCGTTTTTACCAGAAGCCATAATCATGTACTCACCATCATATGGAGAATCTATAAATAACTCCGCACTGTCCGTATAGGTAATGTTTACTGCCCCTTTTGTAGGTTTGTTAAGAGCATAGAGTACATTGTGTAAACTTTGAACCTCTCCAACCTTTAAAAAATGATTGTGTGGAACACCATCTCCTGCTTCAACAATTTTCAAATACTCTTCCCCATTAATATTTGGAATAATATCTTTTTCAGCTCCAGAAATAAAATCAACTAATTCGATATTTATGAACTGCTTATCGTAAACAACATCTAAATTAAACTTGTTGTTTAGCCTGGGTGAAAAATCAACAGCTTCTTCAATTGGTAATCGTTGATTAACACCATTAATCATATAATCACCATCTATATACATTTTTATATATGTCTTTTCACTTAGAAAAGAATTTTCAGTTTGGCCTTCTCTAATACTCATTACCCCTTCAAAACCATAGTATCTAGTAATAAATGCTCCTAGAATAATAAATATCCATGAAAAATGAAGTAATAAAACTGGCCATTTTTTTAAACTTAAAAGATTATACTTAAATATATTACCCGTAAAGTTTATAATAAAAAATAGCATGATTAATTCAAACCAAACAGCATTAAATATAAGTGTTCTTGAGTATGGAGTTGGAGAAGTATCTTGACCGGCATCTAGAAATGTACCAACGCCCATTGCTATTGCAAAAACAATAAACAATAGTCCAGTAAGTCTGGTTGAAAATAATGAACTAAGTATTTTTTTTATCATTCTAACATTTGTGATGTAGGTCTGCAAATTTACAAATAAATGTTTTCTTTTAATTTATATAAAATGTAAATATTTGTTAAATAAGTAAAGTTTTTTTTAATCTCTTTAGTTCCCTAATTTAGCTAAATGATTAAAGTTATTATTTTAGGGTCTGGCAATGTTGGCACACATTTATTTAAAGCTTTTAAAAATAACATTGACATTGAAATTTTGCAATGGTACTCTAGAGACTTGAAAAATATTAATCAGTATTCTGATGTTGTTAAAATTACTGATAAACTTAACGATTTAGAAGTTGCAGATGTATATATATTAGCAATCAATGACGATTCAATTAATAAATTATCTTCCAACTTACCTTTTACAAATAGATTGGTCTGTCATACATCAGGAAGTAAATCAATAAATGAGCTTCACAGTAAAAATAGACAAGCAATTTTTTACCCATTACAAACATTCTCAAAAGATAGTAAGATTGATTTTACAAAAATCCCAATTTGCTTAGAATCTTACAACCTAAAAGATATGAATACATTAAAAAATATAGCTACATCATTAAGCTGTGACTATTATGAGATAAGTTCAATTCAAAGAGAAAAAATTCATTTAGCTGCAGTCTTTGTAAACAACTTCACAAATCATTTGTTTACTATAGCAAAAGAAATCACCGACGACTCAAATATTGATTTTAATATTTTAAAACCTCTAATAAGTGAAACAGTTCAAAAAATTTATAAATTAGATCCAAAAGAAGCTCAAACTGGGCCAGCAGTAAGAAACGATAGAGAAACAATAAATAAACACATACAGGATTTAAAAAGCAACGATCACAAACAATTGTACAAGCTTATGACTTCCTTAATTAATAATTTAGATCATGAAAAATTATAAAGAAATATTATCTAAAATTGACACTTTTATATTTGATGTAGACGGTGTTTTAACTGATGGTTCATTAACAGTCACTACAGATGGAGAAATGCTAAGAACTATGAATGTAAAAGATGGCTATGCTCTAAAAGCCGCGTTAGATTCTGGTTATAAAATTGCAATTATTTCTGGTGGGACTAATGAAGGTGTAAAAGTCCGACTTAAAGCCTTAGGAGTTGAATTTATTTACTTAGGAGCTCACGATAAAATAAAACAACTAAACTCATTTGTTAATTCCTGTAATGTAAATATAAATAATGTCCTATACATGGGAGATGATATTCCTGATATTCCCGTTTTAAAAGTAGTTGGTCTGTCTTGTTGCCCTCAAGATGCGGTAAATGAAGTAAAAGAGGTGTCCACCTATGTTTCAAATAAAAACGGAGGAAAAGGAGCCGTAAGAGATGTAATAGAACAAGTAATGAAAATACATGGAAAATGGAATAGTTTCAATAATGCACAAATGGATTAAATTAGAATGTTAAAAGAAAAACTTTCCAAATATGATGTTGTATTAGCATCTCAATCTCCAAGAAGGATAAAATTTTTTAACGATTTAAAAATCAACTTTAAGTCTATAAAAATAGATGTAGATGAATCTTATTCAAATAAATTAAAAGCAGAAGAAATTACAGACTTTTTAGCCGAAAAGAAAGCTAGCTTTTACTCTAATATTATTAAAAAAAATACAGTAGTGATAACTAGTGATACTATTGTATGGATAAAAGATAAAGCATTAGGGAAACCTAAAAATAACAAAAACGCTAAAGAAATTTTAAGAACCCTTAGTGATAACACTCACAAAGTGATTACCTCTTTTTGTATAAAAACAATTGATAAGAAAATAATAGTAAATGACACAACTAAAGTGTCATTTAAAAAACTTACTGAACAAGAAATAGATTATTATGTCGACAATAACAATGTTTTAGATAAAGCTGGTGCATACGGCATACAAGACTGGATTGGATATATAGGCATAACTAGCATCGAAGGGACATATAATAATGTAATGGGTCTACCTACACACTTGCTTTATAAAGAATTAATGAAATTATAATTATGGAAAAGAAAAAAAGAAAATGGACCAAACTATATTCAATGCTATTAATAGCTAATATAGCTTATCTAATTATTTTTCATTTAATAACTTTAAAATATAACTAATGCAACTATTAGATTGGATTGTTTTATGCTTAACCCTTTTGACTATAGTTGTCTATGGTACTTTAAAAACCAGGGGAGCAAAAAATGCAGTTGACTATTTAAAAGGTGGTAGTGAAGCTAAATGGTGGACGATTGGAATATCCGTAATGGCTACTCAAGCTAGTGCTATAACTTTTTTATCAACTCCAGGTCAGGCATTTAACGATGGGATGGGTTTTGTTCAGTTTTATTTTGGATTACCAATTGCTACCGTTATTATATGCATGGTTTTTATACCAATTTATCATAAACTAAAAGTATTTACAGCCTATGAATTCCTCGAATCTAGGTTTGACTTAAAAACAAGAACATTAACCTCAGTATTATTTTTAATACAAAGAAGTCTAGCAGCTGGTATAACTATTTTTGCTCCGGCTATTATTCTATCCTCAGTACTAGGTTGGGATTTAAAAACACTTAATATAATTATTGGGCTACTCGTAATTATTTATACAGTTTCTGGAGGGACAAAGGCTGTTAACTACACTCAAAAATATCAAATGGGAGTAATCTTTACTGGTCTAATAATTACATTTCTGATAATTATATCGTCTTTACCAGATAATGTTTCATTTGAAAAAGCAATAGAAATAGCTGGAGCTAACGATAAAATGAAAATTTTAGATTTCTCTTTTGATTTTGATAATAGATATACATTTTGGAGTGGGATTTTAGGTGGAACTTTTTTAATGTTGTCTTATTTTGGAACAGATCAAAGTCAAGTTCAAAGATACCTTTCTGGTAAATCTTTAAAAGAAATGCAAATGGGCATGATTTTTAATGGAATTCTTAAAATACCGATGCAATTTTTTATTCTTTTTATTGGAGTAATGGTTTTTGTTTTTTATCAATTCAACCCTTCCCCATTAAATTTTAATCGTCAAGCAGAAAAAATTGTAGAACAGTCAGAAAGGGCTAAAGACTACTCAGATTTAAAATCATCTTTAGATGAAGTGTATTATTTAAAAAATAAGATTACAAATGAATACTTAGATGATAATAAAGATGATTTTAAAGTTGAAATTAAAAAACTTAATAAAAGAGAAAAAGGAATAAGAGAAAATGCAAAGAGAATTATAGATGAAGTTTCTCTTAATTCATCTAAAAAAACAGAATCAAATGACAAAGATTATGTGTTTATTAGTTTTATACTTGATAATCTTCCTAAAGGTCTAATAGGTCTTTTAATTGCAGTGATTTTAAGTGCTGCAATGTCATCAACGGCAAGTGAATTAAATGCATTAGCCACTACCACTACTATAGATATATACAACAGAAACAGAAAAACGAAATCAACTGAGATGCATACAGTTAACGCTACTAAAATATTTACTGTTATGTGGGGGGTGTTGGCTATATCTATAGCATGCGTTGCTTACTTAGCAGATAATTTAATACAGTTAGTAAATATAATTGGCTCTATATTTTACGGAAACGTACTTGGTGTTTTTCTTATTGCTTTTTTTATTAAATATATAAAATCCAACGCTGTATTTGTTGGAGCCTTAATAACTCAGCTAATAATTATATATATATATTATATAGATTTAGTTCCATATTTATGGCTAAATGTAATTGGAGCATTAGCAGTAATACTAATATCTTACCTACTTCAAATAATAAATAATTTAAAAAAATAAATATTACATACTAGCCCACAAATCAATAGAGTCTAAATTCATTTTCTCGTAATCAGAATTACCAGCTTTTATTGATTTCTCTAAAGATACTTTAGCTATCTCAGTAGCTGATTTGTAATCCTTTAGAGCAGCGTATATTAAGGACTGCTGTCTTAAATGATAAAACTTTGGCTCATCCATCATTTCAATAGACTGGTCCATCCATGACTTAGCATTTTCAAGGTCTCTATTTTCTTGTAGTAAGTAAAGAGCAGCCTTATATAAGTCGGATGATTTTGGGTTTTTCAATACTTCTTTAATGCTGCCCATTACTATATCGGCAGTTGGTAATTGAATATTAACTCCAACGTAAACATCATCCCATGCAATACCTAGAGTGAAATTATTATTACTTATGTTGTCCATTGAAATTTGAAAAGTTTCTACTTTAGAAGATAATTTTACACTGGGGATTGTTGTTTTTACAGCTACTTTATTTTCATCCCATTTAGAAGGTAATCCCCAATTATTAGAATCTGAATATAAAATAAACTCCCAAGATTCTACACCAGGAATAGTATATATAGAATATGTACCAGCCTCTATTGTAGTTTCATCAATTATTACAGATGTACTAAATGAAATAATGCTATTTTCATTAGCACCAGTTCTCCACATCTTATCATAAGGAACTAAATTCCCATAGACTACCCTGTTTCTAACAGACGGTCTAGCATATTTAATAACAACATCAGTTAATCCTGCTTTTTGTTCAAATTTTGCAGTTGGACTAGGAGCTGGCATTTCCATTTGTTTTACCTCTTCAGAGATCTCAGTACTGGCATCCGTATTACAAGATAAAAATATTAGTGAAATTAAAGACAATCGGAATATTAGTAAGAAATTTTTCATAATGTATTTAAATAGATTAGTTTAGATTTTAAAAAATGAAGTTAAAATATTAATTTTGCAACTCAATATTTTTTAAAGATAAATTAACAAATATTATAAATATGAAAAAATACTCTATTGAATTTTTAGGTACATTTTTTTTATTATTAATTAGCGGTCTTGCAGATAACCCTATAGCTATTGGAGTTGGTTTGGCTGTTTTATGTTACATAGGTGGACATATTTCAGGAGCTCATTACAACCCAGCTGTAAGTATAGCCATGGTTATAAGAGGGGAAATAAACAAAGTCGAATGTTCTAAATATATAATCTCACAAGTTTTAGGTGCAATTGCAGCTTCGTTTATATATTTCTTAATAACCAATAATATATTTGAAATACAGCCTAGCAGTGATACAACTAGAGTACAGTTTTTAATTTCTGAATTTATTTTTACTTTTTTATTAGTGTTAACCATCTTATTTGTTGGTACACATCCAAAACTTAAAGGAAATCAATTTTATGGGGCTGTAATAGGACTTTGTGTTATGACTAGCCAATATTCAATTGGTGAGATTTCTAGCTCCGCATTAAACCCTGCTATTTCAATAGGGCCAGCTTTGTTTAATATATTTAATGGTGAGGGAAGTAACATGTCATTAGCATTTAGTCCTTATTATGTTGTAATAACAATTATCAGTGGTATTTTTGCTGCTTATTTATTTAAATTTTATTTAAAAGAAAATAATTAATGGTTCATTTTGATCAAGAAAAGCTAGACAGCTTACATAACATTTATAAAATAAATTTAATAAATAGTTGCTCTGGATATAAACCAGCTAATTTAATTGGGACTGTTTCAAAAAGTGGTGTAGAGAATGTTGCAATATTTAGCTCTGTAATTCATGTTGGATCTAACCCACCTCTATTAGGATTTGTAGTACGACCTTCAGGCGATGTACCACGTAATACATATAAAAACATTATAGAAACTGGAGTTTACACAATCAATCACGTCTTTGAATCCATAATAGATGATGCACACCACACCTCTGCTAGATATGACGAAAATATCTCAGAATTTGATGTAACTGATTTAAACACTGAATATAAAAAAGAAATCACTCCTCCTTTTGTAAAAGGATCCCCTGTTCAAATGCAAATGCAGTATGTTAATGAGTATTATATTAAAGAAAACAATACAACACTTGTTCTTGGAAAAATAATTAACCTTTTTGTGAAAGATGAAATTATTGAGAAAGATGGATATATAAATTTAGGAAAAGGAGATGTAGCTACAGTAACAGGTTTAGACGGATATTCAGTCCCAAAATTGAAAAATAGAAAAGGCTACCAAAGACCTAAATCAAATATTTAATTAAACAAAAAAATAAATGTTAATATTTCTATAATGTAGAGATATTTTGATATACCTTTTTGTAGATTTACTCTCTATATTATTATAATTAACAATAGGAAAATATTTTTTACTTATATTGGAAGAATTATATAATAATTAAAAATTAAATGTCATGGAATTAATTGAAAGAGCACTAGAGTTTGAAACTAGAAAAACTTCTTATAAAACAACAAATGAGAGAATTGTAGCGTCAAGAATAGTCAAGGCCCTTATTTTAGACATAAATGAAGTTTATAAAGAAAGTAAAGATGCTGAACTTATGGATCTCATGAAAAGATTAACTGTCATCAAAAGAAAAATAGAAAAAAGATTAAAAGGTAGACCAGGATCATAACATATGAATAAAATATTAGTAATTGGAGGTAGTAGAGGAATTGGAAAAGAAGTTATCAACGAACTTATAAATGATAATTTAATAATAAACTTCAGTAGGAACAAACCCGAATTAAGCCACGCAAATTTAACTCATCACACAATAGATGTGTTAAGTAGTGAACTCCCCGATCTAGAGGATATTTCAACTATTGTCTATTGTCCAGGTAGTATAAATCTTAAACCAATAGGTAGATTTTCTTTGGACGAGTTTAGAGAAGATTTCGAGATAAATGTTATTGGAGCTGTAAAAGTTATTCAAAAATATATTTCAAGTTTAAAAAAATCTACTAATGCTTCAATACTTTTATTTAGCACTGTTGCAACAAAATTAGGAATGCCATACCATGCTAGTGTAGCTGCTTCAAAATCTGCTGTTGATGGACTTGTCAAAACTTTGGGAGCAGAATTAGCCCCTAAAGTTAGGGTTAACGCCATAGCGCCCACAATAACAAATACTGACCTTGCTTCTAAATTACTTAGAAACGAAAAAGTAATCGAAAATATGATAGAAAGACATCCATTAAAAAAAATACTTAACCCTGAAGAAGTAGCTAAAATGGCTAAGTTTCTTATTTCTACTGATGCAGCTTCAATTTCAGGTCAGACATTTAATCTTGATGCTGGAATTGTATCTTTTAAAATTTAAGTTTTTATGAAATTATTAAATAGTTTTTTACTAGTAATTAGTTTAACATTAATACCTCAAATTATGAATAGTCAAAATTCAATATATGATATATCAATTACTGGAATTGATGGTAAAGAGATTAAAATTTCTGAATTTAAAAATAAACATATTTTATTCGTAAATGTAGCCTCAAAATGTGGGTTTACAGGCCAATATGAAGGTCTTCAAGAATTATATGAAAAGTATAAATCGAATTTAGTTGTTGTTGGAGTGCCAAGTAACGAATTTGGTGGTCAAGAGCCTGGAACATCACTTGAAATTGCAACTTTTTGTACAGATAAATATGATGTAGACTTTGTGATGACAGAAAAAGTTAAAGTTAAGGGAAATGAGCAGCATCCATTATACAAGTGGCTGACAAATAAGGATTTAAATAATGTGAGTAGCTCTACTGTAAGATGGAATTTTCAAAAATACTTAATAAATGAACAGGGTGAATTTGTAAATTATTGGTATTCGCTTACCAAACCAATGAGTGAAAAAATTACCAAATATTTAGAATGAAAATAATAATTAGAACTCTATTATTTCTTTTTATAAATTTTGTTCTTGTTTTATACGTTGGAAACCTATTAATGGATGATGGGGCATCATCCGAATGGTATCTAAATCTTATAAAAGCACCATGGACTCCAGCAGGTTGGGTATTTGGATTTGCTTGGACATTTTTAATGTTATGCTTTGCAGTTTACCTTGCTAAACTCTCACTAATAAATACTTCCAAAAAGCTTATTTTAATTGTGTTGGTTCAATATTTTCTTAACATAATATGGAATTATCTATTTTTTAACCAACAAGAAATAATATTAGGCTTAATTGATATCACATTATTAACATTTACGGTTGCATTTATTTTATTAAAGTACCTTCCTGTTATGAAATATTATTCACTACTAATGCTTCCATACTTAATATGGCTTTTAATCGCAACTTCACTAAATCTATACATAGCTATTTATAACTAATGAAAATTTACAGATTCAAAAAAAGTCAATTATTACCAATAACAATAAATGAAGCCTGGGATTTCTTAAGCGATCCAAATAATTTAAAAAAAATTACTCCAGATTATATGGGTTTTAATATTTTAGAAAAAGAGGATACAAAAATGTATGCAGGTCAAATTATTCAATACATAGTAACTCCAATTTTGGGGATACCTACAAAATGGGTAACTGAAATAACACATGTAAAAGATAAAAGTTATTTTGTTGATGAACAACGGTTCGGACCTTATAGCTTATGGCATCATAAGCATTTCATTAAAGAAGTAGATGGAGGAATCGAAATGTTAGATATAATTGATTACAAAATTCCGTTAGGTTTTATAGGTAGGTTAGCAAATCCAATATTAGTAAAACCTAAGCTTAATGAAATATTTAATTATAGAAAAAAGAAATTAGTTGAACTTTTTGGAGAACTTAAATAATGAGAGAAAAGATTAGTTTTTTTTGGTTTAGAAGAGATTTAAGAATAGATGATAACACTGGACTCAGTAAAGCTCTTAACGGGGATCATAAAATAATTCCACTATTTATCTTTGATAGTGAAATCACTGACGAACTTGAAATAGATGATCCTAGAATTAATTTTATTTATGATCAATTAAGTTCAATTAATATTAAAGTCAGTTCACTTTACAACTCTAAAGTTTTAGTATTAAAAGGTAATCCATTACAGGTAATTCAAGATTTAATCAACAAGTATGATACACATGCTTTTTACACAAATAATGATTATGAACCTTACGCTATTAATAGAGACAACAAAGTACATGATCTTTTAAAAGATAATGGTGTTAAATTTCTAAGCTTCAAAGACCAAGTTATTTTTGAAAAAAATGAAATCACAAAAGATGATAAAACTGCATATGTAGTATACACCCCATATATGAAAAAATGGAAAGTCAAGCTACAGACTTTAGATTTAGATAAACAAATCAATAACATTTTAGTAAATAATTTTAGATCTAATAATGAAGATTTTAATTGGTATGATTTAGAGTATTTTGGTTTTAAGAAATCTAATAAAAAAATACCTAATTATAAGCTTAATGATAGTCTTATTGAAAATTATCAAAAAGAACGAGACTTTCCAGCTTTAGACTCTACAACTAAAATAGGGCCTCATTTAAGGTTTGGAACAGTAAGTATTAGAAAAATTGTATCTGAAGTAATTAATAGTGAAAATGAAGTTTTCTTGCAAGAACTAATATGGAGAGAATTCTTTATGCAAATTTTATGGTTTTTCCCCAACACTCAAACTAAATGCTTTAAAGTTAAATATGAAAAAGTACAATGGTTAAAGGACGAAGTCTCATTTAAGCAATGGTGTGAGGGTAAAACTGGATACCCAATAGTAGATGCAGGAATGAGAGAATTAAACTCTACTGGCTATATGCATAACAGAGTTAGAATGGTTACTGCTAGTTTTTTATGCAAACATTTATTATTAGATTGGAGATTAGGTGAGGCATATTTTGCAAAAAAACTTTATGATTATGAATCTTCTAGCAATATAGGTAATTGGCAGTGGGCAGCTGGTACAGGAGTAGATGCAGCACCATATTTCAGAATATTTAACCCCACAACTCAAGCCTTAAAATTTGATAAGGAATTGAAATATATTAATAAATGGGTGACTGATTTAAATGATCTAAACTATCCTCAACCAATAGTTGATCATAAGTTTGCTAGACAGAGGTGCTTAGAAGCTTACAAAAAAGGTTTAGAATAAGTTACTAAAAATTTCTATATTTAGTATCTAAACAATTTTTTTATGAAAAAGCACACTACTCTGTCCTTACTATTCATGTTTTCTATGAATATAATTTTCTCCCAATCTGAAATTTCAGAAATAAATAAAGATATTTTAAATTCAATTGAAAAGCATTCCTCAAATCTGATTAACATTAGTGATAAAATATGGAACCTTGCTGAAACTGCTTTTAACGAGCATGAGTCTTCTAAACTATTAGCCGATTACGCTTCTGAGAATGGTTTTAACGTAGAAATGGGTGTCGCAGGTATGCCAACAGCTTTTGTTGCCACTTACGGACAAGGAGAGCCAGTTATTAGTGTTTTAGGTGAGTTTGATGCTTTGCCTGGAATATCTCAAGAAACTAAACCTATAAAATCTCCACTTGTAGATGGAGGAGCTGGACATGGTTGTGGTCATAATTTATTTGGATCAGGAAGTTTGGGTGCTGCAATTGCTATAAAAGAATTAATAGAGAGTGGAAAAATAAGTGGTACAGTTAAGTTCTTTGGGACTCCGAGTGAAGAAAAATACTTTGGCAAAATATGGATGGTTAAAGAAGGTTTATGGGACGATGTTGATGTTAATATTAGCTGGCATCCTGCTGCACAAACTGCTGCAGATGTACAAAGCTCTTTAGCATTGGTTGATTTTAAAATTGAGTGGTTCGGTCAAGCCGCACATGCATCTATGGATCCATGGAACGGTAGAAGTGCTTCAGATGCATTAGAACTATACACAACTGGTGTCAATTACTACAGAGAGCATGTACAGCCAACTGTAAGAATGCATTATCACATACAAGATGGAGGACAAGTAGTTAATGTTGTGCCGGATTACTCTAAGCTGTGGATGAGAGTGAGAGACACTAAAAGGTCTGGCATGAATCCAGTTTATGAAAGAGTTGTAGAAATGGCTGAAGGAGCTGCAATTTTAGCAGATGTAGACTTTAAAGTATCTCTAATTTCAGGAATTTATGAAGTTTTAGTTAATAGAACTGGAGGAGCAGTTATGCAAAAAAACTTAGAGCTACTAGGTCCAATTAAATATACAGATAATGAAATTACATTTGCAAAAAAAATTCAAGAGGTAACTTTAAAACCTCAAGTAGGTATGGATGCAGAGATTAGACCATTATTAGATACAAGAGAACATCCCGGCGGAGGTTCCACTGATGTAGGAGATGTTAGCTGGAATGTTGCTAATATTAATTTAGGTGTTGCAACTGCACCTGTAGGAACACCATGGCATTCATGGGCTGTAGTAGCTTGTGGAGGTATGAGTATTGGACACAAAGGAATGCTACATGCTTCTAAAGCTATGGCAATGACTATGTCAGACCTATACCTAAATAAAGAATTAGTAAAAAATATTAAAAATGAGTATTTAGAAAGAAAAGGAGATGAAGTATATGAAGCAATGGTTCCAGAAGGACCACCGCCTGTAAATGATAATTAAACCCTTTCTATTTTAGCTCCTATAGACCTTAATCTTTCATCAATATTTTCATATCCCCTATCAATTTGCTCTATGTTATGAATAGTTGATGTTCCCTTAGCAGAAAGAGCTGCTATTAATAAAGAAATTCCTGCTCTTATATCTGGAGATGTCATTGTAGTAGCTTTTAACATTGATTTAAAGTCATGACCTATGACTGTAGCTCTATGTGGATCACATAAAATAACTTTAGCACCCATGTCAATCAATTTATCAACAAAAAATAATCTACTTTCAAACATTTTTTGATGAATAAGAACACTTCCTCGAGCTTGTGTAGCTACTACTAATATAATACTTAGTAAATCAGGTGTAAAGCCTGGCCATGGTGCATCGGAAATTGTTAGTATTGAACCGTCAATATAGTTTTGAATTTCGTAACCATTTTCATGGCCTGAAACAAATATATCATCATTCTTTTTTTGAATATTTATTCCTAGTTTTCTAAAGATAAATGGAATTTGGCCTAAATTTTCCCAACTAACATTTTTAATAGTCAAATCGCTTTTAGTCATAGCAGCTAAACCAATCCAACTACCAATCTCTATCATATCTGGAAGCATAGTATGTTCAGTTCCATTTAGAGTTTTTACTCCTTCAATGATTAAAAGATTTGATCCAACTCCAGAAATTTTAGCACCCATTCTATTTAGCATCTTGCATAACTGCTGAATATAAGGCTCACATGCAGCATTATAAATAGATGTTTTTCCTTTAGCTAAAACTGAAGCCATTAATATATTTGCGGTTCCCGTAACTGAAGCTTCATCTAATAAAATATAAGCACCTACTAGTTGATCAGATTCAACTCCATAGAAATTATCCTCTTTTCTATATCTAAATTTAGCACCTAGTTTAATAAGTCCTTCAAAGTGAGTATCTAACCTTCTTCTTCCTATTTTATCACCTCCTGGTTTAGGAATATAACCTTTACCAAACCTCGCCAACAAAGGACCAACAATCATAATAGACCCTCTTAAACCTTTTCCATCAATCTTAAACTCATCAGATTCAAGATAACTTAAATCAATTTGATCACTTTGAAATGTATAGGAATTATTGTCAATTTTATTTACTTTAACACCAAGCTTTATTAGTAAACTAATTAGCTTATTTACATCAATAATATTTGGGATATTATTGATTTTAACTTTTTTATCTGTTAAAAGAACAGCACAAAGTATTTGGAGTGCTTCATTTTTTGCACCTTGAGGAAATATCTCTCCTTTAAGTTTGTGTCCACCTTCTATTTTAAATGATTGCATTAGAACTTAATATCTTTTTCTTGGTTTATTACTCTTCTTAAAAGGCTTTTTAACAGGAAACTTTTTTCTATCTTTTAGTAAGAGTTCTGAATCTTGAAGTTTTTCATCAGAGTTACGTAAATCAATTTTACCATCAGACAATTCAAATAATTGGTTAAAAATAACAACATCAGTAACTGTATCTTTATTCCAGTTTAAAAAACATTTCTTCATGTGGTTAGCAATGGTATACATCAATGCTTCTTTCATTTCACCTTCGTCCCATGTTATAGCAACATCTATCATCGTTTTGATATTGTTTCCGTAATAACGATATTTTGGAAAATTTTGAGGATAAGCTAGAGGAGATGGTCTTGCTTCCAGAACTTCTCTGGATGGTTTATCATAGGGAGACTCTGCATCTAATTTGAAGTCTGACATAATAAATAATTGATCCCATAATTTATGCTGAAAATCAGCGACATCTCTAAGATGTGGCTGCATGTTACCCATAACAGAAATAATAGCTTTAGCTAATTTATTCCTTTCCTCTTTTGTTTCTCTGGAAGTAGCATGGTTAATCATTTTCTGTACATGTCTACCATATTCAGGAATTATTAAAAACTCTCTTTCAGTATTGTACTCTATGTTATCGATCAAAATTATATAAATTAAATTATGTTACTAGTGAAGTATTATTAACCAGCAAAATACAAAAAAAAATCAATTACCGTAACTTTATAAGGATATTACTTCTGGTATTTTTTCACCAACTTCTTTATATATATCAATAATATCTAACGGAGATTTCATAAAAACTTTTATAGAAATACTTGAATATTTATTATTTTTTGAAGACTTGATATTTATCTGAGGTTTTAAATCTTTAAAGATAACTTTGATTAGTTTGAGATTATCCGATTCAGACTTAATTATAAACTTGTAAAGATAAAAATCAGGCCAGGTATTTGTAGAGCCTAATTGTAGTTGTAATTTATTATAAAATTCGTCAGATTTACTCATATGAAAGTAAAATTAAGTAATTATTTAAATATAGTGGTAATTAATATTTTTTATATTACTTATTAATCACGATTTTTACTAAATAATAAATTAAGTATGTCAAAAAAAATCCTAATTACAGGAGGCCCTGGCACAGGTAAAACCGCATTAATAAACAAACTAGTTAGTAAAGGCTGTACTTGTTTTGAAGAAAAGTCTAGGGAAATAACTTTATCTTATAAGAAAAAAGGAATTGACCAATTGTTTTTGAGTAAACCACTACTTTTTAGTGAATTATTACTTGACTCAAGAATTAGCCAATACTTAGAATCAAAAATAACGAAAGTTGACCATGTGTTTTTTGACAGAGGTATACCTGATATTTTAGCTTATTTAAATTTTAAGAAAACAAAATATGAAGAAAAATTTTTAAATGCCTGTAAAGATTATAGATATGATATCGTATTTATGTTAAGACCTTGGGAAGAAATATTTATCAATGATAAAGAAAGATATGAAAACTTTCAAGAGCTAGTAGAAATTGACAAATGCCTTTACAAAACATACACAAAACTTAATTATATAGTGATTGAAATCCCAAAAGCTTCTATTAATGAGAGAATGGATTTTATACTACAGTTTATAGAAAATAACAAGTCATGTTAAAAACTTTTAAAATTGCTTTTTTTGGAACTACTGATTTTGCTGTGGAAACATTAGATCTAATTAAGGATCATTATAATGTAGGTGCAGTGGTTACCTCTCAAGACAAACCAGCTGGTAGAGGCTTAAAAATTAGAGAATCTGCAGTTAAAATCTATGCAAAAAAAAATCAATTAAAAACTCTTCAACCTGTTAACCTAAAAAGTATTTCCTTCGAAGAAGAGTTAATTAAATTAAATTGCGACATGTATGTAGTCGTAGCATTTAGAATGCTGCCAAAATCTATTTGGAGTATCCCTAAATTAGGTACAATTAATCTTCACGCCTCTCTCCTACCCAATTACCGAGGAGCTGCACCTATAAATTGGGCTATTATTAACGGAGAGACTAAAACAGGTGTATCTACATTTTTTATTAATGAAAATATTGATACAGGAGATATAATAGATCAAAGTGAAGTTGAAATAGATAAACATGAAAATGCAGGGGATTTATACAATAAATTAAAAAAAATAGGAGCAACTTTAGTTATCAATACAATTGGGATAATTATTTCGAATGACATTATATTAAAACCTCAGATAGAATTATCTGAGCCAAGCTCTGCAAATAAACTCACAAAGGAAAACTGTACATTAAACTGGACTAGTAATTCAATAAATATATATAATAAAATAAGAGGTCTTAGTCCTTATCCTGGTGCTACAAGCACTTTGAATCATTTTAATCAAAATTTAAAAGTTATTTTTTATAGTTCTTCTATAGAAATAGTACCTCATGATTTAAAATTCGGGGAAATTATTATAGAAAAAAAACAAATTAAAGTAGCAACTAAAGACGGATTTATAATTCCTTTAGAATTAAAAATTCAAGGTAAAAAAAGAATGAGAATTTCAGATTTAATAAATGGATTTAAGTTTAATGTAAACTCTAGATTTATTTCATAATGACAAATTTAAAAAAAGGAGACATACTAATAGCTGACCCTAGTATAATCAATGATAATCAGTTTAACAGATCATCAATTATTATTACATCTAGCTCTATTGAAAACGAAGTCGTAGGTTTAATAATCAATAAAAAGTTAAATTATAATTTACAAGACGTAGTGCCAGAAATTAAATCACATTTTGATGTGTACGATGGAGGACCAGTAAACAAAGACAATTTATATTTTATTCACAACAATAATCAATTAATACCAAACAGCATAAAACTGCGTGAAAATCTGTACTGGAGTGGTGATTTTAACAGCGTAATAGAATTAATTAATTCAAAGAAAATAAACAGTGAGAATATTAAGTTTTGTTTAGGCTATACCGGTTGGTCAGCCAAACAACTAATAGATGAAATGAAAAATGAAAACTGGATAAAATGCAAAGAAACAAGTAATAAAGAGATTTTTTCTAATATGAACTCATTTTGGAAGTCAAAAATGATAGAGCTTGGGGGTGAATATTCTCTTTGGTCTAACACTCCTAAAGACCATTTACACAATTAGTGAGTTGAGTCTCTTTTTTATAATTTCAGTTATACTACTAGAAAATATTTTTTTTCTAAAGCTGTTAACAGACTTAATGCCAAAATCAATATTGATAACAAATAATTCGTCAGATTTTTGAATATCAAAAACTGATAAAGACTCTTCTAAAACTGTATATCCATCAATATTATTATTAATAAGTTCAATTATTTTAGATCTCATAACATTATTACTACAACCATCTTTTAAAGGGGGTGTAAAAATTTTATTTTCAATTATAGCAAAAACATTACCATTCAAAGTTTCTGAAACAACTTTAGAATTGTTTAAAACTATGCAATCTTTAAAATCATTTTCTTTACAATACCTTAGGCCAATCTTATTAATTAGTTGATTATTTGCACTAATATTAGACAACAAACCTGTGTTTTTGAAATAGTCTTTAAAAACATCTAGATTATATTGTATAGCACTATCATCTAGATAATTCAAATCTCCCATAGAGTAAATATAAAACTTAACTGAATTACTATTTTCATTGGCTAATTCGGGATTACAAATTAAAACTTTCATTAATTTATTTTCCGAAACAAATCCTGATGTAGTGTATAAATCTGTTAGTTGCTTTTCTAAGTACTCAGGAGTGAAAGACATGGGGATTTTCATTTTTAAAATCCTCATTGAAGAAAGGAGGTTGAAATAATGATCCTCAAAAAAAAGAACTCTTTCTTTGTTTAAAATTATATTTTCAAAAATAAAGTCACCAGAAATAAGACTACTATTAAACAAAGATATTAAAGCGTCGTCATTAGGGAGTATTTGTCCATTAATGTTTACCATAAACTTACTATGAAGAACCTAATATTTTCTTTAAGTCTGAAATTTGATTAGCCCATAACATTTTAGACTCTTCCATTTCGTCTTCATCAGAAAAATCAGTAACTATTAAGGAAACATCTTTAGTGATATCATCAAATTGAATTCTAAATTCAAAAAAAGAATTGGACTGGTCATCTTCAAGCCATTTAAAGCGAACTTTTTCATTATTTTTTTTACTTAAAAGCTTAGCACTTTCCTCTGCTCCGTCCCAGATAAAAATAAAAACATCACCTCTAATATTCACATTATCCGCAAACCATTCAGAAAGACCCGAAGGAGATGATATATACTGAAAAAGAAGTTTTTCCGATGCTTGAATTGGAAACTCAATTTCGTATTTTATTTTATCGCTCATTTATATAATATTAACAGGCAATATATACATTAAATGTGAAGTTTTATAATAAAAAAAAATAAATATTAACCAAACAATTATTGTTCTATATAATTTTAATTTTATATTTGCACCACCTTAATATGGCGAGATAGCTCAGATGGTTAGAGCGTCGGATTCATAACCCGGAGGTCCCGAGTTCAATTCTCGGTCTCGCTACTATTTTAAACTTTATTTATTATTATTTAGAATTTCAACAATTTCCTTAATAGATACTACTTTCTGCGTACCATCTTTCATGTTTTTTAAACAAAATGATGATGATTCATATTCATTTTCTTCAACTATAATTACATAGGGAACCAGTATGTTATTAGCATATTTTAGTTGCTTTTTCAAACTACTAATATCGGGGTAAAAATCAGAGTTAATATTATTAGCTCTTAAACAACTAACAGCCTCTATAATATACCTTGTATATTTAGAGTTTAAATTCGTAAAAAGAACTTTAGTATTTGATATATTAAATTCCGGAAATAGATTCATGGAATCCATTACAATATAAATTCTATCTAGGCCAAAACTTATTCCTATTCCACTAACATCATTAAGACCAAAAAGAGAAGTTAAATCATCATATCTTCCACCTGCAGCTATGGAACCAATATCTATATCGTCACTTGCATTTACTTCAAATATAGTTCCTGTATAATAACTCAAACCCCTTGCTAAAGAAGTATCTAACACTAACTTCGTAGTGTTTAGGTCATCTACAATTACAAGCTTATTAATAATAGATAAATCCTCAACTCCTTCTAAACCAACCTTGCTAGATTTAAATAATGTTTTAAGAGAGTTTAATCTAGAATCGAAATCACCATCGATAGACAAATACTTGATTAAAAAAGGTCTTAAAGGCTCTTCCAATCCTAATTCTATAAATTGATCTACAACTTTAACTATCCCAATTTTATCAATCTTGTCTAAAACCACAGTTAACTCAACAAGTTTATTTTCTAAATTTAAAATTTCAGATAAGCCTATTAATATTTTTCTGTGATTAACTCTGATTTTACAATTAGGAATACTTAAGTTTTTAAAAACATCAGAAAATAAATGAATAAAATCAACTTCCTGGAGTAAAGATTTTGAACCAATAACATCTGCATCACATTGAAGAAACTCTCTAAACCTTCCTTTTTGAGGTCTATCAGCTCTCCAAACCAATTGTATTTGATATCTTTTGAAGGGTAAATTAATTTCGTTTTGATTTTGAACTATATATCTAGCAAATGGTATTGTCAGATCATATCTTAGTGCCTTGTCTGAAATAGTAGAAGAAATAAGGTTTAGATCATCAGATAATAGCGTTGTATCTGTAATATTTTTTTTAAAATTTCCTGATTTTAAAATTTTAAAAATAAGCCTGTCCCCTTCATCTCCATATTTTCCTAGTAAAGTTTCTGTATTTTCAAAACTTGGAGTTTCAATTGGTGAAAAGCCAAACTTATTAAAACTAGATTTTATTGTATTAGTTATATAATCTCTTTTGAATACTTGAACAGAGTTAAAATCTCTCGTACCCTTTGATGTTAAGGCTTTAGCTTTCATAATAGAAATATATACAATTATTAATTAATTCAATAACTAGGGAATAATTAATTCGTTAAAATAGTCAAATAAATCGCCTTTAGTTATAACACCACCTTTTGTGATTAAATCAAATTTATCGGCTAATTTATCTTCTGAATAGTTTTTAGAAGAATTATATATTTTAACATTATCATCAAATAAATTATCTCTTAACCATGAAAATCCTTCAGAAGTGGAGAAATCTAATTCACTAAGTTCAGTGTAAATAGCAATAAAATGCATTTGTGATTTCTCAAAATGAAATAAATAAATATGATTTTTTGAAATATTTTCTAAATACTTTGTTTTCTCTAACACTTTGGCCCAAACAATATCACTAAACATATCTAATATACCTTCAGCCTTTCCATCGCTACTATCTTTTAAAATAGTCCAATCTGCTTGAGTAATAGAATTTGAAGATAGAAAGTCAATAAACTCTTTATGAAGCTCAACAAATTGATTTTTAGTTAATCTGGAATATTTCATAATTTTGATAAAAAAAAACCCCAAGAAGTTTTGGGGTTTAAATTAATGTGTAAGTTATATTATTTAGTGTCCGGTATGATCTCAAAAGGAAATTCAACACTGACTTCTCTATGAAGACGAATATTGGCAGTATACTTTCCTAATTGTTTGATAGAACCACCAGGAATAATTATCTGTTTTTTATCAAGTTCAAAACCACCCGAAACGAGTGCTTTTTGGAGATCTATATTGTTAATAGATCCAAATAGCTTGACTCCTTGACCAACTTTAGATTTAATCTTGATTTCTAAAGCTAGTAATTTTTTAGAAAGCTTGTTTGCATCATCGACAATTTTTTTCTCCTTAAAAGCTCTTTGCTTTAAGTTCTCTGCTAAAACTTTTTTTGCTGATGAGGTAGCTAAAATAGCAGAACCATTTGGTATTAAAAAATTTCTACCAAACCCATTTTTAACGTTAACTAAGTCATCTTTGAACCCAACACCATCAACGTCTATTTTTAATATTAATTCCATTTTGAATATTTTTTATTTCATTAAATCAGCTACGTAAGGCATAATTGCTAGATGTCTTGCTCTTTTAACAGCAACAGATACTTTTCTTTGAAATTTCAAAGATGTACCAGTTAGTCTTCTTGGCAGTAGTTTCCCTTGCTCATTTACGAATTTTATTAAAAAATCTGGATCTTTATAATCAATATACTTAA